>DASUEE010000163.1:0-15726 GCA_036275235.1 Acidimicrobiales bacterium
GTCGAGACCGCCGACCAGATGCACGCCGCCGTCACGGACCGCGCCGGCACCGCCGACGTCGTGGTCATGGCCGCCGCCGTGGCCGACTTCAAGCCGGCGGCCGCCGCCGACCGCAAGATCAAGAAGGGGGGCGGCGTTCCCCAGGTCGTGCTGGAGCCCACGGTCGACATCCTCGCCGCCCTCGGCGCCGCCAAACCCGCCGGCCAGACCCTCGTCGGCTTCGCCGCCGAGACCGACGACCTCCGTGCCAACGCCGAGGCCAAGCTGCGCCGGAAGGGAGCCGACCTCATCGTGGCGAACGACGTGTCGGCACCCGGCGCCGGCTTCGAGCACGACACCAACGAGGTCGTGATCCTCTCCGCCGAAGGCGCCACCGAGGTCCCCAAGGCCGACAAGCGCACCATCGCCCGGGCGGTCATCGACGCCGTCACCACCCTCAGGAGCACGCAATGAGCGACAGGTTCACCTTCACCTCCGAGTCCGTCTCGGAGGGGCACCCCGACAAGATGGCCGACCAGATCTCGGACTCGATCCTCGATGCCATCCTCGCCGAGGACCCGATGGCCCGTGTCGCCTGCGAGACGATGGTCACCACCGGCATGGCGATCGTGTCGGGTGAGATCACCACGAGCGCCTACGTGGAGATCCCCGACATCGTGCGCAAGACCATCAACGCCATCGGCTACGACCGCGAGTCGATGGGCTTCGACGGCAACACGTGCGGCGTGATGACCACCATCGACCCCCAGAGCCCCGACATCGCCATGGGCGTCGACAAGGCCTACGAGACCCGCACCGGCGAGCGTGGCGACGAGCTCGACGACCAGGGCGCCGGCGACCAGGGGATGATGTTCGGCTACGCGTGCGACGAGAACGACGCGATGATGCCGACGCCGATCCACCTCGCCCATCGCCTCGCCGAGCGGCTCGCCGAGGTCCGCAAGGCCGGCATCCTCCCGTACCTGCGCCCCGACGCGAAGACCCAGGTCACCCTGGAGTACGAGGACGGCCGCCCGGTGGCGCTGCAGACCGTGCTCATCTCCACCCAGCACGCTCCCGGCCACGACGCCGACTCGCTCATCAAGCCCGACCTCATCGAGCACGTCATCACGCCGACGCTGCCCGAGCAGTTCGCGGACGACGACTTCCGCGTGCTCGTGAACCCGACGGGCAAGTTCGAGCTGGGTGGCCCCCACGCCGACTGCGGCCTCACCGGTCGCAAGATCATCGTCGACACCTACGGCGGTTGGGCCCGCCACGGCGGCGGCGCCTTCTCCGGCAAGGACCCGTCCAAGGTCGACCGCTCCGCCGCCTACGCCACCCGCTGGGTGGCCAAGAACCTGGTGGCCGCCGGCGCCGCGTCGCGCTGCGAGGTCCAGGTCGCGTACGCCATCGGCGTCGCCCACCCGGTGTCGGTGATGGTCGAGACGTTCGGCACCGAGAACGTCGACCGCCACCGCCTGAACGAGTGCGTCCAGGAGGTCTTCGACCTCCGCCCGGGCGCCATCCTGCGCGACCTCGGCCTCCGCAAGCCGATCTACAAGAAGACCGCGGCCTACGGGCACTTCGGTCGCACCGGCTCGGCCGACGAGTTCCCCTGGGAGAACCTCGACCGGGTCGACGACGTCAAGTCGGCCCTCGGGCTGTAGGCCCGGCCCTGCCCGACGAACCGAGGCTGTTCGACCTCGACGAGGTCGCCGAGCCGCCTCCGGCGCCCGAGCCGGGACCCGCGACCGCGCCCGAGGGCGCGGTCGTGCGCGTCCTGCCCGACGAGACCGGCCTCGACAAGGAGTTCGACTACGTCGTGCCCGAGGCGTGGGACGGGCTCGTGCAGGTCGGCACCAGGGTCCGGATCGCCCTCGGGCCCCGCCGCGTCGGTGCCTGGGTGGTCGAGACCGGGGTCGAGGCACCGGCCGGGGTCGCCCTCCGGTCGATCGCCAAGGTCAGCGGCCACGGCCCGTCGCCCGAGCTGCTGGACCTCGCCCGCTGGGCCCGCTGGCGGTGGGCGGCCAAGACGCCGGTGCCGTTCCTGCGCACCGCCTCCCCGGACCGCAACGTCCCGACGCTTCCGCAACGCCCCGAGGGGTGGGCGCCGGTCCCGGCGGTGGTCGACCCAGTGGTGGCGCCGCTGCTCGGGGACCTGCTCGCCGGAGACCCCGTCGTGCTCCGGCTGCCGCCCACGGCCGACCTGCTCCCGGTCGTCCAGGCGGCGGCGGCCGTCGGCGACGCCCTGGTGATCTGCCCGTCGCACCGGCTCGCCCGCACCCTGGCCGCCCGCCTGCGCCGTGCCGGGGTGCGCGTCGCCCTGCACCCGGACGAGTGGGCGCGAGCGGCAGCGGGCGGGTGCACCGTGATCGGCACCCGAGCGGCGGCGTGGGCACCCTGTCCCGAGCTGGCGGCCGTGGTGGTCCTCGACGAGCACGACGAGGTGCACCAGGAGGAGCGATCGCCGACGTGGCACGCCCGCGACGTCGGCCTCGAGCGGGCCCGCCGCGATGGCGTCCCGTGCGTGCTGACGTCCCCGGCGCCGACGCTGGAGGCCCTGTCCGCAGCGCGGCTGGTGCGGGTCGACCGGGCCACCGAGCGGGCGGGGTGGCCGGCTGTCGTGGTGGCCGACCGCACCGAGGAGCCGCCGGGCCGCAACGCGCTGTTCTCGCCGCAGCTGGTCGACGTGGTTCGCAGCGGCGCCCGGGTCGTGTGCATCCTGAACCAGAAGGGGCGCGCCGCCCTGCTCGCGTGCGCGTCGTGCGGCCAGGTCGGGCGCTGCGACCGGTGCGGGGCGGCGGTGCACAAGCCGGAGGGCGAGCTGGTCTGCCGGCGGTGCGGCGAGGTCCGGCCGGTGATCTGCGCCGCGTGCGGCAGCGTCGACCTCAAGACGATCCGCATGGGGGTGAGCCGGGTGGTCGACGACCTGGCCGCCCTCACGGGCGAGGAGGTCGTCGCCGTCACCGCCGAGACCCCGGCCCCGGAGATCGACCGTGCCCGCCTCCACGTGGGCACGGAGGCCGCGCTCCACCAGGTGGAGGCGGCCGACGTCGTGGCCTTCCTCGACCTCGACCAGGAGCTCTACGCGCCGCGCTACCGGGCCGCGGAGCAGGCGTTCGGCCTGATCGTCCGGGCGGCTCGCATCGTCGGCGGTCGGTCGAGCGGCGGGCGCGTGCTGCTCCAGACCCGCAGCCCCGAGCACGAGGTGGTGCGGGCCGCCCTCCTCGGCGACCCGGCCCGGGTCGCCGAGGCCGAGGACGAGCGCCGGGCGCTGCTGCAGCTGCCGCCCCACGTCGCGCTGGCCGAGGTGGGGGATCAGGCGGCGGAGGCCTTCGTGGCCGCCCTGCCTGCGGACCGCGGCGTGTCGGTGCAGGGGCCCGTCGACGGGACCTGGCGCCTGCGTGCCGCCGATCACCACGCGCTGTGCACCGCGCTGGCCGCCACGCCGCGGCCGCCGGGGCGACTGCGGCTGTCGGTGGACCCGCTACGGCTGTGACGGGTCGAGCACGTGGGCGACGGTGGCCCCGGCCACCAGGTCGCTGCCGGCCTCGGTGAGGTGCACGCCGTCGTCGAGGCGGACGCGCACCGGAGTGCCGTCAGGACCGGGCAGGTCGCGCACGTAGGTGCCGTCGGGGGCGAGGGTCGGGCCCCAGTCGACCAGCTCGACGTCGAGCTCGGCGGCCAGCCGGTCGTAGAGGGCGTTGATCGCCGCCACGTGGCCCTCCATGTCGCCGTAGTACCCGTTCGTCTCCACCGGGGCGAAGCGGACGAGCACCACGCGGGCCCCTCCGTCGTCGGCGAGGTCCAGCAGCCGGCGCACCTCGCGCTCCCAGGCCACCACGACGGCGGCCGACCCGGGCGCGACCTCGGTGCCGTCGGCGTCGACGTACCGCTCCTCCGGCTCGATGGTGTAGTTGCAGCAGGCCTCGACCACGACGACGTCCGGATCCTCGGCGGCGACCCAGGCCTCGACCTGGGTGGCCCAGTCGCCCTGCGGGGACAGCGGGCCCGAGGCGGGGCCGCCGGCGTAGACCGTGCGGATCCCCTCGGCGGCGAAGCGCCGCTGGTGGGACTCGTAGGCCTGGCTCATCACCGAGTCGCCCACGAGC
The DNA here is from genome assembly GCA_036275235.1 of Acidimicrobiales bacterium. Taxonomy (GTDB): domain Bacteria; phylum Actinomycetota; class Acidimicrobiia; order Acidimicrobiales; family Salinilacustritrichaceae; genus Salinilacustrithrix. Next base: position 4,095 of record DASUEE010000163.1, read on the forward strand.
AGCGCCCGCCGCACCCGCGGCGCGGCGGTGGTGGTCGGCGCCGTGGACGACGACGTGGTGCTCGCCGGGAGCGCCGCCGCGGTGGTGGTGGACGCCGGCTGCTCGGCGGGCGGAGCCGCGGAGGTGGTCGTGGGGGTGGCGTCGACGGTCACGGGGGTCGCCGACCCGGCGACGATCGGGACCGTGTCCGCAGGGCGGAGCTCCTCGAGCGCCAGCAGCACGTCGTCGTCCGCCGGGCGGGACAGCGTCGAGACGGCGACGGCCACCCAGACCACCACGGCGACGGACGCGAAGCCGACGGCGAGCCCACGAGCCCCGAGCGGTGCGCTGCGCCGGCGCACCGGCTGCTCGACGAGGCGGAACGACACGGCGGTGAGGGCGGCCGTCACGGCGAGGCGCAGCGCGGCCAGCGGCGCGCCGTCGAGGCCGGTGCGATCGGCGTCGAGCCAGACCACCACCGGCCAGTGGACGAGGTAGACGCCGTAGGAGACCCGGCCGAGCAGCCGCAGCGGCGGCGTCGAGCACAGCGCCCGGACAGGTCCGCGCACGTGGGCGGCGAGCAGCACGAGGACGACGGCGAGGGCGTGCAGGGCGAAGCCGCCGCCGGGCAGCCACGCCGAGTCCTGGGGCACCACGACCCAGGCGGCGAAGACGGCGGCCAGGGCCACGGCGCCCAGCGCCCCGATGGAGCGGGCGTGGCGCTCGAGCCGCTCGGTGCGACCCGCCACCACCACCGCCAGGACGCAGCCGGCCAGCACCTCCGCGGCCCGGGCACCCGTGTCGTAGTAGGCCCGGGAGGCACCGGCAGTCGACCCGGACAGGTGCACCGACCACGCCAGCGACGCCGCGAGCAGGCCGGCATAGGCGGCGCCGAGCCACGCGCGCCGGCCGCGGGCGACCCGCAGCAGGCCGACCGTGAGGAGCGGGAACAGCACGTAGAACTGCTCCTCGATGGCCAGGGACCAGAGGTGGTTCAGCGGTGACGGCCCGGCGAACAGCTCGGCGTAGCTGCGCTCCTCGAGCACGAAGCGCCAGTTCGCCACGTACCCGAGGCCGGCGACGACGTCCCCCCGCAGGTCGGCCAGCTGCCCGCCGTCGGCCAGCCGGGCCGACAGGAGGGCGACCGTCCCGATGACGGCGACGGCCGCCGGCAGGAGGCGCCGGAACCGGCGCGTCCAGAACCCGGTCAGCGAGATCCGGCCCGTGCCCTCGTGCTCGACCAGGAGCAGGGAGGTGATGAGGAAGCCCGAGAGCGTGAAGAACGCCGACACGCCGAGGTAGCCGCCCGTGGCCCCGCGCGCGCCGAGGTGGTAGGCGACCACGGCCGCCACGGCGAGGCCACGGAGGCCGTCGAGGGCGGGGACGTGCGCGAGCGTCGGGCGGGGGGCGGGCATCGGCGGGTGCGGCGGAGTGGTGCGCCCGCCTGCGCGAGACGCTGGTCACAGCGTATCCAGGGGTGGTCGTCGACGGCGCGCCTGGGGAGGGAGGATGTGCCTCCGGACCCCGACGAGCGGGTCACACGTCCCATGACCCCCGTCCCCCCGCACGCCCGCCGCCCCCGCTGGAGGTCCGCCGTCGCCGCGCTGGCCCTCGCCGCTAGCGGGTTGGCCGCCTGCTCGTCCGGTCAGGGGTCGATCGCGATCGGCGACGGCGCGCGCGTCACCGTCGACCGGCCCGAGGGTGAGGGTCCGCACCCCGTCCTCCTGCACGTGCCCGGGGGCGGCTGGCAGGAGGTGGAGGCATCGCCCGGGCGCGAGGCGTTCGGGCTGTCGGCAGCGGTCGAGGAGGGGTGGGCGGTCGTGACCGTCCGCTACCCGACCGGCGGCGGCGTCACGGCACCCGACCAGGTCGCGGCGGTCGCCAGGGCGCTCGCCTGGGTGCGGGACGCGCCGGACCAGGCCTTGGACGGACCGGTCGTCGCCTCCGGGCACTCCGCCGGCGCCCACCTGCTCGCCCTCGCGGTGGCACAGGTCGCCCCCGCCGAGCGGCCGGACCACCTCCTCCTCGTCGCCGGCGTCTACGACCTGGCCGGCGACGTGCGCGCCTCACCCTCACTGCAGCCCGGCCTCGAGCGGGTCCTCGGCTGCTCGGATGCCGCCTGCCCGGGAGGCCCGGCCGTGGAGCCGATCGAGGCCGTCGGCCCGGCGCTGCCGCCGACGACGCTGGTGCACGGTCGGCGGGACGTGGTGACCCCACCCGACGGGTCGGTGCGCTACGCCGAGGCGCTGTCGGCGGCGGGCGTGCCGGCCGACCTGCACCTCGTCGACGGTGGTGGGCACCTCGGCGCCGGGACCGATGCCGAGGTGCGGCGGGTCCTCACCGACGTGCTGGATCAGCTGCGCGACGCACGCAGCAGCCGGTAGCCGCGCTTCGACGCGAGCCGCTCGGCGGGGAAGCCGGTCTCGTCGAGCCAGCGCTGCAGCGAATCCGCCCCGAGGTTCCGCCCCACCACCAGCACGGCGCTCCCACCGTCGGCGAGGCGGCCGAGCCACCGGGACAGCAGCTCGTGGAGGACGTCCTTGCCCACGCGGATCGGCGGGTTCGACCACAGGAGGTCGAAGCGCACCGCTGGATCCACCTCGTCGGGCGCGGCGACCTCGACGTTGTCGCACCCGAGGGACGCGGCGTTCGCCGCGCACAGCTCGCGGCTGCGGGCGTTCACGTCGACGGCGACGACGCGCGCCCGGGGCGAGCGGCGGGCGAGCGACAGGGCGATCGGCCCGTACCCGCATCCGAGGTCGAGGAACGTGCCGTGCGGTGGCGGTGGTGGCGCTGTCTCGAGCAGGAAGGCGGTGCCCGGGTCGAGCCGCCGCGGGCTGAACGTACCGGCGTCGGTGGCCAGGCCGAACCGGTCGCCGGCGGCCTCCACGAGCACGTGGCCCGGGCGGTGCCGGACCGTCGGCGCCTCGCTGAAGTAGTGCTCGGTGGCGCCGTCCGGGCGCGCCGCCGGCCGGTCGTCCGCTGCGGCTGCCACGCCGGGCGACGGTAGCGTTGCGCGGACCATGAGCGCCCCCTACGCCATCCGTGTCGTCGGCGACCCGGTGCTGCGCAGCCCGGCTGCGGAGATCACCGACATCGACGGAAAGCTCGTCAAGCTCGCGCACGACATGCTCGAGACGATGTACGAGGCACCCGGCCTCGGCCTGGCCGCGCCGCAGGTGGGCGTGGGCAAGCGCCTCTTCGTCTACGACCTCGACCCGGACGAGCGCACCTCGCCCCACGTCCTGGTCAACCCTCGCATCGTGGAGTCCGAGGGGGAGTGGTCCTACGAGGAGGGCTGCCTGTCGATCCCGGGGCTGTCGTTCGAGATCATCCGGCCCAAGGTCGTGCACCTCGTGGGCCTCGACCTCGAGGGCAACGAGGTCTCGGTCGAGGCCGACGAGCTCACCGCCCGCCTGTTCCAGCACGAGCTCGACCACCTCGACGGCGTCCTGATGACCGAGCGCATGGACCCGGACACGAAGAAGCGGGCGCTGAAGGAGATCCGGCGCATCGCCGAGCGGGTCGAGGGGCCCCGGGAGCGCGCCGGCTTCTTCTCGTGACGTCCCCGGCGAGCGCTCGATGAGGCTCCGTCCCCGCTCGCTGGCCTACCTGGGCACGCCGGCGATGTCGGTGCCGCCGCTCGAGGCCCTCCACGCCGCCGGCTTCGAGATCCGCCTCGTCGTCACGAACCCCGATCGCCGCCGCGGCCGGGGCCGCGCCACCCAGCCCAGCCCGGTCAAGGAGGCGGCCACCGCGCTCGGCATCCCGGTGAGCCACGAGGTCGACGACGTGCTCGCCGCCGACGTCGACCTCGGCGTCGTCGTGGCGTTCGGGCAGATCATCCGTCCCCACGTGCTCGCCGCCGTGCCGATGGTGAACCTGCACTTCTCGCTGCTGCCCCGCTGGCGCGGCGCCGCGCCGGTCGAACGGGCGATCCTCGCCGGCGACGAGCGCACCGGCGTCGACCTCATGGTGGTCGAGGAGGGGCTCGACACCGGGGGGGTGCTCGCTCGCACCGAGCTGCCGATCGGCCCGGACGAGTACGCCGACCGCCTGCGCGAGCGCCTCGTCGACGCCGGCACCCACCTGCTCGTCGGGGGGTTGCGGACCGGCCTCGGCGACCCCGTGCCGCAGGTGGGTGAGCCGGTGTACGCCCACAAGCTCACCACCGAGGACCTGCACATCGACTGGTCCGCGCCGATGGAGCAGATCCACCGGCAGGTGCGCGTCGGCGGCGCCTGGACCACGTGGAACGGCAAGCGGTTCAAGATCTGGCGCACGGCCCGCATGCCGCTCGACGGGGGCATCCACCACCCCACCGGCACCACGCCCATCGAGCTGCTCGAGGTGCAGCCGGCGGGCAAGCCCCGCATGGACGCCGAGGCGTGGGCGCGTGGCGCACGGTGGTCCGACGGCGACCGCCTCGGCACGTGAAGGAGGCCCGGTCGCCGGCCGGCGTGGCCGTGCGGCGCACGGCGCTCGACGCGCTCGTCCGCATCGAGGAGGAGGGGGCCTACGCCAACCTCGTGCTCGACCCGGTGCTGAGGGCCTCCGGGCTCGACCAGCGCGACCGCGGGTTCGTGACCGAGCTGGTCTACGGCACCACCCGCATGCGGCGGGCCTGCGACCACCTGGTCGACCGCCACCGCCGTGGCGGGGTCACGCCCCGGGTGGGGGCGGCGCTCCGCCTCGGCGCGTACCAGCTGGCCTTCGCCGGCGTCGCGCCCCACGCCGCGGTCAGCGCCACGGTCGGGGCCACGCCCAAGCCGGCGCGAGGGCTGGTGAACGCCGTGCTGCGGCGGGTGGCCGACGACGTCGACGCCGGGGTCCGGTGGCCCGACGAGGCCACGGAGCTGTCCTACCCGGACTGGATCGTCGCAGCGATGGTCGGCCGGCTCGGCGCCGACGCTGCCGCGTCCGCGCTGCGGGCGATGAACGGACCGGCCCGGACCCACGTGCGCGCCGACGGCTACGTGCAGGACCTCGCCTCCCAGGCGGTGGTCGAGGCCGTCGAGGCCGGACCGGGGCAGCGGGTGCTCGACTGCTGCGCCGCACCGGGCGGCAAGGCCACCGGCATCGCTGGATCCGGTGCGCTGGTGGTGGCCGCCGACGTGTCGGTCTCCCGCGTCGGCCTCGTGGCCGGGAACGCCGAGCGCCTCGCGGCCCGCGTGGCCCTCGCGGTCGCCGATGCCGCTGCGTCCCCGTACCGCGCCGGCGCGTTCGACCGCGTCCTCGTCGACGCGCCGTGCTCCGGGCTCGGCGTGCTGCGCCGGCGTCCCGACGCCCGCTGGCGGATCGACGCGGGTGCCCCGGCCCGGCTCGCCGACCTCCAGGTGCGGATCCTCGAGGACGCAGGGCGGCTCGTGGCCCCTGGCGGCCGGCTCGTCTACAGCGTCTGCACGCTGACCGAGGAGGAGAACGCCGGCGTCGTCGGGCGGGTGGGGCTGCCGGGCCTGGTGCTCCTCGACGAGGTCACCCACGTGCCCGATGCCGACCGCGACGGCATGTACGTGGCCCGGTGGACCCGTCCGTAGGCTCCACCTCGTGGCGAACCCCCCGCTGGAGGCCAAGGTCCTCACCGTGTCGGACGGCGTGGTCGACGGCACCCGTGAGGACCGCTCCGGCGCCGCGGTCGAAGCCCACCTCGTCGCCGCCGGCTACGCGGTGGTCGACCGGCTCGTCGTCGCCGACGGCGTCGAGAGCGTCGCCCGGGCCCTGCGGGGCTTGACCGACGGCTTCGCCGGCCTCGTGGCCACCACCGGCGGCACCGGCTTCGGGCCGAGGGACCTGACGCCGGAGGGCACCCGCGCCGTGCTCGACCGCGAGGCGCCCGGTCTCGCCGAGGCGATGCGCCTCACCAGCCCCCTCGGTCGCCTGAGCCGGCAGCTGGCCGGCACCATCGGCGAGGCCCTCGTCCTGAACCTGCCGGGCTCCACCAGCGGCTGCATCGAGTGCCTCGACGCCGTCCTCGACGTGGTGCCCCACGCCCTGCAGCTCCTGCGGGGCGAGCGCCCCCACTGACGCGGTCAGATCATCCGCAGCGGCTGCTCGCCGAGACGGTCGTCGAAGAGGACCGCCTCGACGACGTGGTCCAGCATCGTGGAGGCCGGCATCCCCTTGCGCACGTGCCCGTAGACGCCGATCGGCGTGCCCCGGTCGACCTCGCGTCGCCACACGTCGCACGTGCGCCGGAACAGCACCTCGGGGGCCTCGGCGTGGCCGGCGACCGCGAGCACGAGGGGCACGCCGTCGGGCGAGAGGCTGACCCGGTCCTCGCTGCGGCGGAGTGACGCGACGGTGCGGGCGAGCGCCAGCCGGTGGTCGGCGCGCAGCACGTGGTCCCAGCTGACCTCGTCGTGCCGCGACGGCACCAGGTCGAGCGCGAGGACGGCATCGCCGCTCAGCAGGCCCGACGCCGCGGACCGGAAGGACAGCCACGGCTCGAGACCACCGATGCTGAGCGCGGCCGGCGGGTCGAGCGCCGGCACGGGGCGGGCGACGGGCCGACGGAGGTCCTGGCGCAGGGCGCCACCCTCGGCCAGGTCGCCGAGCACCACCTCGAGCGCGGGGAAGTCCGGCTTCTCGACCACGGCGACCGCGCCGGCCGACAGCAGTGCGTCGTGGTCGTCGACGTGGGCGGAGAAGACCACGACGCGGGTCTCCGGGTGGCGGTCGACGATGTCGTGCAGCAGCTCCTCGCCCCGACCGCCCCGCAGCGCCAGGTCGAGCACCACGACGTCGGCCCGCACGGAGTCGATGACGTCGAGCGCCTCTGTCGGGCTCTCCGCCTCGGCGGTGACCTCCCAACCGATGGGGCCGATCACGCGCGTGAGCACGCAGCGCAGCAGCGGATCGTCGTCGCAGACGACAGCGGACTTCGACCCGGTCATGGGGCTCCTTCCTGACACCGAACGTGCCCATTCTGGACGGATCGGGTCACCCGTGCGGGGATGGGCGGACCGGCCCCACCGGTACGCTCCCGCCGTGGGCGAGCCGACCGACGAGCGCTGGATGGCCGCGGCCGTCGATGCCGCCGCCGGGGTCCGCGCCACCGCCCACCCCAACCCGTGGGTGGGGTGCGCGATCGTCGCCGGCGACCAGCTGGTCGCGCTCGGCGCCACCCGTCCGCCGGGGCAGGCGCACGCCGAGGTCGACGCCCTCGAACGCGCCGGCGACGCCGCCCGGGGGGCCACCGCCTACGTCACCCTGGAGCCGTGCAGCCACCACGGCCGCACCGGACCGTGCGCCGACGCCCTCGTGCACGCGGGGGTGGCCCGGGTCGTGGTCGCCGTCACCGACCCGGATCCACGCGTCTCGGGCGAGGGCATCGAGCGCCTCCGCTCCGCCGGCATCACGGTCGACGTCGGCCCCGGCGCCGGCCTCGTCGATCGCCAGCTGGCCCCGTACCTGCACCACCGGCGGACCGGCCGGCCCTACGTCGTCCTCAAGCTCGCCGCCACCCTCGACGGGCGGACCGCCGCTCCCGACGGGTCCAGCCGCTGGATCACGGGGTCCGAGGCGCGCGCCGACGTCCACCGCCTCCGTGCCGAGAGCGACAGCGTCGTCGTCGGTGCCGGCACCGTCCGGGCCGACGATCCCCGCCTCGACGTCCGCGACGCCGAGGGACCGGACCCGGAGCGCATCGTGCTCGGCGTCGCGCCCGCCGGCGCCAACGTCCACCCCTGCACCGAGTGGCGCGGCCCGCTCGACGACCTGCTCGACGACCTCGGCCGCCGGGGCCACGTGCAGACGCTCGTCGAGGGGGGCGCGGGGGTGGCCGCGTCGCTGCACGCCGGCGGCCACGTCGACCGCTACGTGCTCTACCTCGCGCCCGCCCTGCTGGGGGGCGACGACGGCCGGGGCCTGTTCGCCGGCGCCGGCGCCGCCACGATCTCCGACGCCTGGCGGGGGCGCATCGACGCCGTCACGACGCTCGGCGACGACCTCCGCATCGACCTCGTCCCCCGACCCGAAGGGACCCCCTGACATGTTCACCGGCATCGTCGAGGAGCTCGGCGAGATCCGCTCGTTCACCGACGGCACCCTTCGCATCGGCGCCGAGGACGTCCTCTCCGACGTCCGCATCGGTGACTCGATCGCCGTCGACGGGTGCTGCCTCACCGTCACCGCCACGGGGCGCGACGACCGTGGCGGCTGGTGGGAGGCCGACGTCTCCCACGAGACGCTGCGCCGCACCACCCTCGGCGACTCCGCCCCCGGCACGGTGGTCAACCTGGAGCGGGCGGTGCGGGCCCAGGACCGCCTCGGCGGCCACATCGTGCAGGGTCACGTCGACGCGGTGGGCGAGATCGTCGAGGGCGTGCCCGACCTGCGCGTCCGCGTGCCGCTCGACCTGCTCCGCTACCTGGTGGTGAAGGGGTCGGTGACCGTCGACGGCGTCAGCCTCACGGTGGTCGACGTGCTCGACGACGGCTTCACCGTCGCGGTGATCCCGCACACCGCCGAGGTCACCTCCCTCGGCCGCAAGGGTCCGGGCGACGCCGTGAACCTCGAGGTCGACGTCACGGTCAAGTACGTCGAGCGCCTGCTCGCCTGGCACCGCGACGTCGGCGGCTGATCACCCCGCCTCGGCCTCGGGCGGGCGGTGCTCGTGGTGGCGGCCGCCGTGCGAGCGCCGGTCCTCCTTCATCTCCGACTCGAACACGTGGGACCAGCCGCCCATCAGCTGGTCCTCGAGGTGCCGGAGGCCGTCCCGGAAGATGCCGTAGTAGGTGGCGTCGAACTCCTCCACGATCTGGAAGGTCCAGCGACCCTCGAGGACGTTGCGCCCCACGAGGTGCTCCTCGACGTCGTCGGCCAGCGCTTCCTGCCCGCAGCGGCGGAGCATCTCGGCGGCGTCGCCCGCCAGCAGGTCGGCGTGCCCCATCATCTGGTGGAAGTCGTAGAGCCGGCCTCGGGCCCGCTCGACCCACTCCATCGCCTCGCTCAGCTTCCCGACGGCGGCGACCGTGTCGTCGTCGACGCCGTCGGGCCGGCGACCGTCGTGCAGCCAGGTCGGCTCGGGGTCGGTGGGGGTCCAGCGGGCGGGGGTGCCCTGCGCCTCGGGTGGGGTCATGCCCGCACCCCTACCCGGTGGCGCCCGTTGGGTGCCCGGCGAGGGGGCACGGGTACGCTCGCCTCACCCCTTCCGGAGGAGAGCAATGCCCTTCGCACCCATCGAAGACGCCGTCGCCGCCATCGGGCGGGGCGAGATCGTGGTGGTCGTCGACGACGAGGACCGCGAGAACGAGGGCGACCTCATCATGGCGGCCGAGTACGCCACCCCAGAGGCCATCGCCTTCTTCCTGCACCACACCTCCGGGTACATCTGCGCGCCGGTCACCGAGTCGCGGGCCCGCGAGCTCGAGCTCGACCTGATGGTCCGCGAGAACACCGAGTCGATGCGCACGGCGTTCACCGTGTCGGTCGACGTCCGGCGGGGGACCACCACCGGCATCTCCTCCCACGACCGCGCCGCCACCATCCAGGCCCTCGTCGACCCCACGACCCGTCCCGGCGACCTCGCCCGCCCCGGGCACATCAACCCGCTCATCGCCCGCGAGGGGGGCGTGCTGAAGCGGGCCGGGCACACCGAGGCAGCCGTCGACCTCGCCCGCATGGCCGGCCTCTACCCGGCCGGCGTGCTGTGCGAGATCGTCGACGAGAAGAAGATGGACATGGCACGGGTGCCCGAGCTCGAGCGCTTCGCCGAGCAGCACGGCCTGCTGATGATCTCCATCGCCGACATGATCCGCTACCGGCGCAAGACCGAGAAGCTGGTCAAGCGGGTGGCCGAGGCCCGCATCCCCACGCAGTGGGGCGACTTCGCCTGCTACGTCTACGAGTCGACGCTCGACGGCGAGGAGCACGTCGCCCTGGTGCGCGGGAACGTCAGCGGCGAGGACGACGTCCTGGTCCGCGTGCACAGCGAATGCCTCACCGGCGACGCCTTCGGTTCGCTGCGCTGCGACTGCGGCCCGCAGCTGCACAAGGCCATGGCCCAGATCGCCGCCGAGGACCAGGGCGTGGTCGTCTACCTGCGGGGCCACGAGGGCCGGGGCATCGGCATCGGCCACAAGATCCGGGCGTACTCCCTGCAGGAGGAGGGCCAGGACACCGTCGACGCCAACGTGTCGCTCGGACTGCCCGTCGACTCCCGCGAGTACGGCATCGGCGCGCAGATGCTGGTCGACCTCGGTGTCACCACCATGCGCCTGCTAACGAACAACCCATCCAAGCGCGGCGGCCTCGAGGGCTTCGGGCTGACCATCACCGAGCGGGTGCCGCTCGAGTCGGCGCCGAACCCGGAGAACATCCAGTACCTGCGGACCAAGCGCGAGCGGATGGGCCACCTCCTCGAGGGCCTCGACGACGTCCTGTAGCCGAGATGGCGAGCGGCGACCAGCGGGCCGAGGTGCCCGCCGACCTCGACGGCGTGGGCCTGCGGATCGGGCTCGTCCGGTCGCGCTGGAACGCGCAGGTCGTGGGGCGCCTGTGCGCCGGCGTCGAGCGCGGCCTGCTCCACCTCGGCATCCCCTTCGACGACATCACGATCGAGACGGTGCCGGGCTCCTTCGAGATCCCGATGGCCTGCTCGATCCTCGCCCGGTCGGGCAGCGTCGACGCCATCGTCGCCATCGGCGCCGTGATCCGCGGCGAGACCTCCCACTACGAGCTCGTCTCCGAGGGCGCGGCACAGGGCATCCAGGACGTGCAGCTGGCCACCGGTGTGCCCATCGCCTTCGGCCTCGTCACGGTCGAGAACGAGGAGCAGGCCCTGGCCCGCTCGCAGGGCCCCGGGGGGCACAACGTCGGCGAGGAGGCCGCCCTCGTCGCCGTCGAGATGGCCCGCCTCGCCCAGCGCCACCGCACCTCCTGATCGTTCGCTGGTCGGGAATCGACCAGATCTGGTCGATCTTGGACCAGTGAACGGATTCGGCTGGGTTCCGGAGCCGCCCATAGCCTCGCCGGCGTGCTGAGACTGGTGCTGCCCAAGGGATCGCTCGAGAAGGCCACGCTCGAGCTGTTCGCCGACGCCGACCTGCAGGTCAACCGCTCCAGCAGCGTCGACTACCGGGCCACCGTCGACGACCCCCGCATCGACGAGGTCCGCATCCTGCGGCCCCAGGAGATCCCGACCTACGTGTCCGAGGGCCTCTTCGACCTCGGCATCGCCGGGCGCGACTGGGTCGAGGAGACCAGCGCCGACGTCGTCAGCCTCGGCGAGCTGCAGTACTCGAAGGCCACCTCCAAGCCGGTCCGCATCGTCGTCGCCGTGCCGCAGGACTCCCCGTACCAGTCCGTCGCCGACCTGCCCCAGGGCGTGCGCGTCTCGAGCGAGTACCCGAGGCTGACCGAGCGCTTCTTCGTCGAGCGGGGCATCGACGCCGACATCCGGCTGTCCTACGGAGCCACCGAGGCCAAGGTGCCCGACATCGTCGACTGCGTCGTCGACATCACCGAGACCGGCCGCGCCCTGCGGGCGGCGGGTCTGAAGATCATCGACACGATCCTCACCAGCTACACCGAGCTGCTCGCCAACCCGGGTAGCGCCGCCGACCCGGAGAAGGCGCACGCCATGCAGCAGCTGCTCACGCTGCTGAACGGTTCCCTCGAGGCGCGCGGGAAGGTGCTCGTGAAGCTCAACGTC
>DASUEE010000164.1:0-3558 GCA_036275235.1 Acidimicrobiales bacterium
CGGCGATGGCCCGCCCCGACCTCCGCCCCCTCCTCGGCTACGAGGAGGCGCTCGGCTACTCGGTCGGCTCGCTGGTGCGGGACAAGGACGGCATCGGCGCGGCCGTGGTGGCCGTCGAGGCGGTGGCGGCGCTGGCGGCGAACCGGTCGTCGGCCGCCCAGCGGCTCGCCGAGCTCGCGGTCGAGGTCGGGCTGCACCGCACGCGCCAGCGGTCGATCCGCTTCGAGGGGATCGACGGCGGGGTGCGCATGGTGGCCGCCGTCGACCGGGTGCGGTCCGATCCGCCGGCGTCGCTCGGCGGGATCGCCATCGGCGAGGTCGAGGACCTCGCGTCGGGCGTCCGCCTGCCCCCGACCGACGCGGTGGTGCTGCGGGGTGACGGTCTACGGGTGGTGGTGCGCCCCTCGGGGACCGAGCCGAAGCTGAAGCTCTACGTCGAGGTCGTCCGCGAGGTCGGGGCGGTCGGCGATGTGGGCGCAGCGACGTCGGCGGCCGACGAGGTGGTGGACGCCGTGGTCGCCGACCTGGCGGGGCTGCTCGGCTGAGCGCCCGGGTCGCCAGCTCAGGCCGTGGTGTCCGGCGGGGTCGGACGTTCCTCGGCCTCGTGCCCGGCGTCGAGGTGGGCGACGTCGCTGAGGCGCAGGGGGACGTACGGCTCCTCGAACTGCGCATCCATCGGCTCGATCACGACGCAGACGTGGTCGGAGCGGGTGTCGAGCAGGGCGAGCTTGCGGCCGACGACGCGGTTCGGGCACTCGTCGAGCAGGGGCACGCCGCCGGGACCCGGGCTCCAGGCGACGTCGGCGAACTTGTCGTGGTCGTCGCCGCTGATCGTCCCGAACGTCGTCGCCAGCGCGAGGTCCTGCGGGCGAGGGAAGTGCACGGCCAGGTGCTCGGCGAAGACGGCGACGCGGAACGTGTGGTTCGCCTTCGACAGCCACACGGTGAGGTTCCCGGGCTCGATGCCGGACTGGGCGTGGAAGCCCACCAGGCAGCCGGCTCGCTCCTCCCCGTCGGCGGTGGTCACGATCACCATCGCCGGGTCGGAGCCGACCATCAGCGAGTCGAAGTCGTCCTGCCAGCTCATCGGGCCTCGTACCGCAGGAAGAGGTCGTCGTCCGCCTCGAGCACGTGGGCGAGCCGGAGGCGGCGCACGTCAGCCGACGGCGGCATCAGCGCCACCGGCAGGGGATCACCGCCGACCACCGGCGCCAGGGTGAGGCAGAGCTCGTCCACCACGCCGGCGGCCAGCAGCTCGCCGAGCAGAGAAGGGCCGCCCTCGCACAGCACGACCTCGTGGCCGGCGGCGGACAGCGCCTGCAGCGCCAGCCGCGGTTCGACGCGCTCGTCACCGGCGATCACCACGTCGGTGACCGCGGCGAGCCGGGCCCGGGCATCGGTGGGCGAGGCCTCGCAGGTCACCACGAGCGGGGGCGCGCCGTCGCCCTCACGGAACGCCCGGCTGTCCGGGTCGAGGGAGAGGGAGCGGCTGACCACGGCCAGGCGGGGGAGCGCCGGCCGTCCGCGCCTGCGCCGCTCGTCCCGGCGCTGCTCGGAGAGCACCACCGGTCCGTAGCGCTCGGCCCGCACGGTCTCGGCGCCCACGAGGACGATGTCGGCGACCGACCGCAGGTCGACGAACAGCTGGCGGTCGGTGGGCCCGGACAGGGCACCGACCCGTCCCCGGATCGCCGTGCTCCCGTCGAGCCCGCAGACCATGTTGGCGAGCACCCACGGCCGCTCGCCGACCGGCCGGCGCGGGACCGACCGGTACGGCTCGAGCGGATCGTGGAGGTCGTGCTCGCCGTGGAGCTGGCGCATGCGCTCAGCGGGCGGCTTCCAGCTCCCGGCCGAGCTCGTCGAGGCGGGCCTGGTCGAACTGCTCGCGGACGTCGGGGAACATCTCCTCTTCCTCCTCGTCGGCGTGGTGCTCGACGTTCTCCATCAGCACCTTCATCTTCGCCTGGAAGGTGTCGTCGCCGCTGACGTCCTGGATCTCGCGCATCAGCACCTTCACGACGTGGTGCTCCTGCATGCCCTCGTCGACGTTCTCGACCAGCTCCTCGTCCTCCGTGCCCTTCACGGCCGGGTAGAAGATGTCCTCCTCGATCCGGGTGTGGGTCTCCAGCTCGGAGAAGATCTGCTCCTGCAGCTGCTTCATGCGGTCCATGTCCTCGGCCTCGCTGGCCTGGCGGAACTGCTCGAACAGCGCTCGCACCTCGTCGTGGTCCTTCTTCAGCAGCTCGATCGCGTCCACGGGGATCTCCTTCGTCGGGGATGGCAGTGCGCCACCCCTACCCCGTCGACCTCGCGATCAGGCCGTCCCGAAGAGCCGGTCGCCAGCGTCACCGAGGCCGGGGACGATGAAGGCCCGCTCGTCGAGGCGATCGTCGATGGCGGCCGTGCACAGGCGGGTCACACGCCCCCCGGCGCGCAGCCGCTCGACCCCCTCCGGCGCGGCGAGGATGCACACGGCGGTGATGGCACCGGCGTTGCGCTCCGCCAGGAGCTCGCACGTGTAGGACATCGAGCCGCCGGTGGCCAGCATGGGGTCGAGGACGAGGACGCTGCGACCGTCGAGGTCGTCGGGGACGGAGTCCATGTAGGGCTCGGGCCGGTGCGTCGACTCGTCGCGCGCCACGCCCACGAACCCGGTGTCGCTCCCCGGCAGGAGGCGCAGGACCGGGCCGAGCATGCCGAGCCCGGCGCGCAGCACCGGGACGACGAGCGGCGCCTGCGCGATGCGCACCCCGGTGGTGGCGGTGAGCGGGGTCTCGACGACGACCTCCTCGGTGGGGAGCGCGCGGGTGGCTTCGTAGACGAGCATCAGCGCGAGGTCGTCGGCGGCCTGGCGGAACGCCGCCCGGTCGGTGCGCTGGTCGCGGAGCCGGGTGAGGAGCTGCGCGGCGAGCGGGTGGTCGACGACGGCGACGTCCATGGGGGCATGATTGCACCCGTGGAACGCAGCGCCGTCGCCCGCATGATCGACCACACGCTGCTCGCCCCGGAGGCGACGCCGGCTCGGGTGGTCGCCCTGTGCGAGGAAGCGGTGGTGCTCGGCGTGCGCGCGGTGTGCGTGTCGCCGAACCACGTCGCCACCGCGGCGGATGCGCTGCGAGGGCAGCCGGTCGACGTGGCGGCCGTCGTCGGCTTCCCCTCCGGCGCCCACCGGGCCGACGTGAAGGCCACCGAGGCCCGGGCGGCGGCGGACGACGGCGCCGCCGAGCTCGACATGGTCGTCCCCCTCGGCGCCGTCGTCGACGGCGACTGGCAGGGCGTCCGCTCCCACGTCGCCGCGGTGCGCGCCGCGGCGCCGCAGCCCGTCACGCTGAAGGTGATCGTCGAGTCGGCGCTGCTGGACGAACAGCAGCTCGAGCGGGTCTGCATCGAGGCCGTGGCCGCCGGCGCCGACTACGTCAAGACGTCCACCGGCTTCCACCCCTCCGGGGGTGCCACCACCGATGCCGTGCGCCGCATGCGGGCGGCGGTCGGTTGGGACGTGGGGGTCAAGGCCTCCGGCGGGATCCGGGACGCGGCGACCGCCCTCGCGATGATCGA
>DASUEE010000165.1:0-2749 GCA_036275235.1 Acidimicrobiales bacterium
GCCGTCGAGCACCAGGGCGGCGCCGAGGCCGGTGCCGAGCCAGACGGCGAGCACGTCCCGGTGCCCGACGGCGGCGCCGGCGCGGACCTCGCCGAGCGCGGCGACGTTGACGTCGTTGCCCACCACCACCTCGCAGCCGAGGCGCGCCCGGAGGAGGTCGGCAAGGGGCACCGGCTGCTCGAAGCCGGGCAGGTTCGGGGCCACGAGCACGCGCCCGGTGCCCGGCTCGACCGCGCCCGGCGCACCGACCCCTACGGCAGCCGGTTCCGGGGCGAGGTCGCGCACCAGGTCCTCGATCGCGGCGACGACGACGTCGACGCCGCCGTCGGGCGTCGCCCGCTTGGCGTCGGCGAGGACGGCCGCGTCGCCGCTCCGGCCGGGGTCGACCAGCGCGCCGAACAGGTTGGTGCCGCCCAGGTCGATGCCGACCACCGGTGCGGTCACCGTGGGGACCTCAGTCCTCCGGGTACCCCAGGTCCCACTCGAGGGCGATGCGCTCGCGCTCGGCGTCGCGGTTCACCCGTTCCCGGTTGCGACGGAACTGGGGGTCGTGCGGCGGCAGCAGCACCAGGCGGGCCCGCACGCGGGAGCGGAACGCCTCGATCAGCGCCTCGTCGCCCCAGTCGGACTGGATCTCCCAGTGGGGCGCGACCGCACCCAGGTAGACCAGCCGGGCGTGGGCGATCGGCGGCGCCGGCGCTTCTTCCATCTCCATGTGGGACATCGGCTCTCCGGGTCTCGCGAGGGGAGGGCCAACGGTAGCGGCCCACCCCTGCGAGACCACAGCGCCCGATCGCTGCCCTACAGCGCGCCGTTGCGCCACGGGCCCGTGATGGCGGCCGTGAAGCCCGGCGACTGGATGTTCACGAACAGCCAGCTTCCGTTCTTCGGCTCGAACGTGGCGCCGCACCACTCCGAGCCCGTGTAGTCGAGGCCGCTGTAGCCCTTGTCCGCCCGGACCTCCTCCGAGAGCACGACGTTGTTCTCGGCGAAGGGGAAGATGTCGCCGCGGGGCGTGAGGCCGTGCAGGTACTCGCGATCGCTGCCGTCCTCGCACAGCACGATGCCTCCACGAGGGCTCACGCAGACGTTGTCAGGGGCGTTCAGCTCGGCGGCGTTGCGGGACGCGAACACGCACGTGAACGTCGACGCCGCCGGGTCGTAGGCGAACACCTGGCCCTGCCCCGCCGGCCCGCCGCTGGTCGACACGACGTAGATGACGTCGTTGCCGTACCAGAGCCCCTCGCCGCGCACGATGCGGGCGGCGCCCTTCAGCTGCGCCTGCGCTGCGCACGACAGCTCGCCGGGACCCCAGTCGGGGTTGTCGACGGTGACCCACGTGGCGGCCGCCGACCGGCCCGCCGTCCAGTCGACCGTGTCGAGGGTCCCCTCGAGGACCATCGCCTCGAGGCGCCCACCGGCGTGCAGGTCCGTCCGGTCGTTCGGCACGTATCGGTAGAAGCGCGAGGTCCCGGTGTCCTCGGTCTCGTACACGACGCCGGTCGCCGGGTCCGTCGCGGTGGCCTCGTGCGAGAAGCGACCCATGCCCCGGATCGGGTTCGGGTTCCCGAGGCCGTCGGCGGGCACCTCGAAGACGTAGCCGTGCCGGACGTCGCCGATGATGTCCGTCGTCTCCTCGCACGTCAGCCAGGTGCCCTCGGGCGTCGGGCCACCGGCGCAGTTGCGGATGGTCCCGCTCAGGCTGGCGTAGTCCTCGACGAGCGTGCCGGCGTCGGGGTCGAAGACGAGCGTGGTCGTGCCGCCTGACGCCGCCGGGTCGTAGGTGGCGGACGACCCGGCGAAGGGGGTGCCGGTCCGGCGCTCGTGGTTCCGGACGAGGCGCACGAGGTCGCCGTCGCGGAAGGCGGCCATGCCGTCGTGGCTGCTCGGCGTCGGCGTGCCGTCGGCCATGTGGTCGCCGGTCCAGCCGAAGGTGAGGTACTCGAAGCCGCGTGGCAGCTTCAGCAGCTCGAGCCCGGTCGTCTGGTCCCTGACCGGGCGCAGCTCGCCGTAGCCGCCGGTGCGGTCGGGGCCACTGCCGACAGCGGGCGTCGCGCCGGCCGGGGAGGCGCCGAGGGCGCCGAAGGGGCCGGCGAGGGCCGCACTGGCGGTCACGGCCGAACCGGTGAGCAGGAACCGGCGGCGGTCGAGGGAGGGGTTCGTCACGGGAGGGTTCTCCTCGGGGAGATCGCAGGGTTGGTCGCGGCGGACCGTACGGAGCACCCCTGAACCTCCCGTCGCGACCTCGCGAACCCCGGACGGACCCCGGATGAAGGTCTGGCGCTACCCGCGGCGGCCGAGCGTCGCCCGGACCTGGACGCGCTCGCCACCTCGGAGCACGTCGATGGCCACCTCGTCGCCGGGTGCCAGGCCCCGCACGATCTCGCCGACCTCGGCCGACGTCTTCGTCTCCCGGCCGTCGACCGCGACGACCACGTCGCCGGGCTGCAGACCGGCGTCGGCCGCCGCGCTGCCGGGCACGACGCTCTGCACGAAGGCGCCCTCGTCGACCTCGATCCCGTACCGGTTGCGGGTGGCGGGCGCCTCGAGGGAGACGTCGGTCGTGTTGACGCCGAGGAACGCCTGGTCGCCGCGCACGTCGCCGCCCCCGGCGCGGATCTCCTCGATCAGCGGCTTGACCGTGTCGATCGCGATCGAGAAGCCGATGTTCTGGGCGTCGCCGATGATCGCCGTGTTCACGCCCACGACCTGACCGGCGGCGTCGACGAGCGGACCGCCGCTGTTGCCG
>DASUEE010000166.1:0-9587 GCA_036275235.1 Acidimicrobiales bacterium
CGCCTCACCGCTCGAGCGGGCGTTCGTCACCGCCACGATCCTCGCCGACGCGCTGGGCATCGGGCCCGTGCAGACCGACGACGACCTCCGCGAGCGCCACGCCGGCGAGTACCAGGGCCTGACCCGCCCCGAGATCGAGCATCGCTTCCCGGGCTACCTCGTCGAGGGCCTGAAGCCGCCGGGTTGGGAGGAGGACGACCACCTCGTCGAGCGGGCCGCCGGCGCGGTCGCCCGGGTGGCCCTCGCCGTCGGCCCCGGCGGCACGGCCCTGGTGGTCACCCACGGCGGGCTCATCCACGCCCTCGAGCGCGCCACCGGCGCGGCGCGCGACGGCCGCTTGCCCAACCTGGGGGGTCGCTGGTTCGACGTCGGTCCGGGCGTCCTCGCCGCCGGTGACGAGGTCCTCCTGGTGGAGGCCGACGAGGTCACCGTCCCCAACCAGCTCTAGACCACGCGCTCCGCCCCGGCTGCCAGGACCCCCCGCCGTGTTCTGGCAGTCGCCACGGAACACCCCCGGTACGGTGGCGCCGCCCTCGTAGCCAAGCTGGTCAAGGCAGCGGACTTTTAATCCGAAGATCGTGGGTTCGAGTCCCACCGGGGGCACGCGAGCCCGGCGTCACGGATCGGCGCCTGCCACCTCGAGCGGGTCGGTGATGTCGTCGCGCAGGTAGCCGACGGTGCGGGCGATGCTGGCCGTCACGGGCACGGCCAGGAAGGCGCCGAGGATGCCGAACGCCAGGCCGCCGGCCGCCACGGCGGCGATGACGGCCAGCGGGTGGAGCTCGGTCGCCCGGCCCATGACGAGCGGCTCCAGCACGTTGCCCTCGATCTGCTGGACCACGATGTTCACGCCGAGCACGGCCAGGGCGAGGCCCACCCCGCCGTCGGCCAGCGCGACCAGCACGGCCACGCCGCCGGCGACGAACGCACCGACGATCGGGAAGAGCCCGCCGATGAACACCAGCAGCGCCAGCGGCAGCGCCAGCGGGACGCCGAGGACCAGCAGGCCGATGCCGATGAAGACGGCGTCGACCGCGGCGATCAGGATCTGGCCGCGGAAGTAGGCACCCAGCGTGCGCCACACCCGGCGCTCGATCTCGACCACGTCGGCGTGGGCCGCGCGCGGGAACAGCGAGGCGATCCACGCGGCGATCCGCTCGCCGTCCTTCAGGTAGAAGAACAGCGCGAGCAGGCCGAACAGCAGCCCGCTGACCACCTCGAGGGTGGTCGTGGCCGCGCTCGTCGCCCGGGCCTGCAGGCCCTGCTCGCCGCTGGCCCACTCGCCGGCCGTCTCCCGCAGCTGGTCGAGCGGCGGGAGCGACGCCTCGAAGGTGTCGCGCGCCCACTCGCGGATGTCGTCGTAGGACGTCTCGACGGTGTCGAGGACCTGCCCGAGCTCGCCGGCGACCAGCCAGCCGATCGCGCCCAGCAGGCCGATGAGCCCGGCGAGGAAGCCGAGCAGGACGACGAGGGCCGCGAGCGCCGGCGGGACGCCCCGGCGACGGAGCAGCTTCACGCCCGGCGTGAGCAGCGCGGCAGGGAAGAGGGCGATGACGAGCGGGACGACCACGAAGCGGAGCTCGAAGACGAGCAGGCCGGCGAGGACGAGCAGGACGGCGATGCCGACGACCGCCCAGGCGGCGACGCCCGCGCGGACGACGCGGTTCTCGGTGAGGGGTGGGGCCACGGCGCCTCTGTGCCCGGACCGGCGCCGGTGCGGAACCACCGGCCTGCCCTACGTTCGGTCCGTGCGCGTCGGCATCCACCTCCCCCAGTACGGACGGGCCGCCTCGGCCGAGGCGATCACCCGGGCGGCGCGTGCCGCCGAGGACCTCGGCTTCGCCGACGTGTGGATCAGCGACCACGTGGTGCAGCCGGCCGGGCAGGACTACCCGTCGCCGTACCTCTACGACCCGATCGTCACCCTGTCGTGGGCGGCGGCCTGCACCGAGCGGATCGGCCTCGGCACCAGCGTCATGGTGCTTCCCAGCCACGTGCCGCTGGAGCTGGCGAACCAGCTGGCGTCGATCGATTCGCTCTCCGGCGGCCGGCTCACCGTGATCGCCGGCGTGGGCTGGTCCGAGCGGGAGTTCCAGGCGCTCGGACACGGGTTCCACGACCGCGGCGCCCGGATGGACGAGATGATCGACGCCTTCCGGCTCGTGTGGACCGAGGACCCGGCCACCTACGAGGGCGAGCACGTCGCCTTCCGCGACATCCGCCTGCTGCCCAAGCCCGCCCACCCGATCCCGATCTGGATCGGCGGCATGAGCGAGCGGGCCTACCGGCGGGGCGTCGAGAAGGGCGACGGGCACCAGCTCATCGGCATCAAGCCGCCCGAGGCCGGACCGATCGTCGAGCGCCTGCGCCGCGACCGCCCCGAGGAGTCGTTCACCATCTCGCTCCGCACCGGCTGGGACCCGCAGGGCATGGATCCCGACGAGATCCGCGCCGAGGCCCACGCCTTCGCCGAGGCCGGCATCCAGCACGTGGTGTCCGCCCCGTGGCGGACCGACGTCGACAGCTGGCTCCGCTCGATGGAGCTGCTCGCCGACCTCGTGATCGACCGGTAGCGCTGGCTCAGGGCGCGGGCCGGGGCGCCAACCAGCGCCACGACTCACCGTCGTGCTGGCGCACGACCTGGGCGGGGTTCCCGGCGACCACGGTGAAGGGCGGCACGTCCTGGGTGACCACGGCGTTGGCGCCCACCACCGCGCCCTCGCCGATGCAGACCGCCCCCACGATCACCGCGCCGATGCCCACCCACGCGCCCCGACCGATCTCGACGCGGCGGGCCGGGCGCAGGCCCTGGCGCTTGATGGGCTGGGACACGTCCTCGTAGAGGTGGTTCGTGTCGGACACGTAGACGCGGTCGGCGAGCATCGCCTCGGGCCCGATCACCACCTCGCCCACCGCGGTGATGCGGGTGAAGTGGCCGATGTAGGCGGCGTCCTCGATGCGCAGGCTGGCGCCGTCCCCGGGGACCAGCGCCTCGAGCACGGCGTGCGACCCGATCTTCACGAACGCCCCGATGTGGATCCCCTCCGGGTGCTCGACAGAGAGCATCGGTCGGGTGACCTCGCTGTACGGGCCGAACGAGGCGAACGGCGGGAGGTCGGTGGGGGGCTCCCAGGGCGGGAGCGCGTCGAGCTCGTCCACGGCGGACAGTGTCCACGATCGCTCAACCCTCCCCGCGGACCGCCGATGGGGGTGGGCGATGACCGGGACGGCACCACGAGCACGCGGAGCGGCGCGCTCGTGATGCCGTCCGGCGTCGCCGCCGCGCAGGCGCGCATCTCGGCGATCGAGCAGCGCTTCGCCGTCCCCGCCCGGTCGACCGCCGCGCCGGTCGCTCCCGCGGCCGACTTCGACGCGCTGCTCGCCACCGCCCGCGCCGAGGGGATCGCCCCGCCCGGAGCGCCTGCCCCGGCGGCGTCCCGAGCCCTGCTCCTCGACGCCGGGCACGCGCACAGCGCCCCGACGGCGCTCGGCCCGGCCGGCGCCCCGCCGGACCTGGCCGCCCACGGCAACGGGCGCATCCCGGCGTCGGCCCTGGCTCCGATCGGCCAGGGCCAGCACCGGCTGTGGGCCCCGGCCGCCCACGCGTTCCAGCAGATGACCGCCGCGGCCGCACGCGACGGCGTCACGATCCGGGTCACCGACTCGTACCGCTCGTTCGACGCGCAGGTCGACCTCGCGCAGCGCAAGGGCCTCTACTCCCAGGGTGGGCTCGCCGCCCGGCCGGGCACCAGCAACCACGGCTGGGGCCGATCCCTCGACCTCGACACGTCCGCCGGCGCTGCGGAGTGGCTTCGGGCCAACGGGCCGCGCTTCGGGTTCCACGAGGACGTGCCCGGCGAGCCCTGGCACTGGACCTACCGCCCGGCCTGACCCGGGAGCGGGTCGGCGCGCACCCTGGAGGAGGTCGACCGGGCGGCGTCGAACACTCGACGGCTGGCGGTGGTCCGACCTCGAAGACGGGAGACGCGCGTGGGCCTGGTGCCGAGAGAGCTCTCACGGTCGGTCGTCCGGCTCGGCCAGGCAGCGCAGAACGCGCTGGAGGTCGTCCGCTTCGGTGGGCTCGAGACCGGCGCGGAGCCCACGCCGTTCGAGGTCGTCGCCAACGACCCGATGTACCGGCTGCGCCGGTACGGCACCGGCGGGCACCCGCCGGTGCTGCTCGTGCCGCCGCTGATGCTGGCCGCCGACGTCTACGACGTGTCGCCGCAGTCCAGCGCGGTGGCGGCGCTCTCCGAGGCCGGCCTCGACCCGTGGGTCATCGACTTCGGGTCGCCCGAGCACGAGGAGGGCGGGCTCGAGCGCACGCTCACCGACCACGTGCTCGCCCTCAGC
The DNA here is from genome assembly GCA_036275235.1 of Acidimicrobiales bacterium. Classification (GTDB taxonomy): domain Bacteria; phylum Actinomycetota; class Acidimicrobiia; order Acidimicrobiales; family Salinilacustritrichaceae; genus Salinilacustrithrix. The sequence goes on from DASUEE010000166.1 coordinate 4,354, forward strand.
CGGGCCATCGACGAGGTGAACCGCGTCGCCGGGCCGATCCACCTGTCGGGGTACAGCCAGGGCGGCATGTTCTGCTACCAGGTCGCCGCCTACCGGCGGGCCGAGGGCATCGCCAGCCTCATCACCTACGGCAGCCCCGTCGACACCCACGGCATCCTGCCCTTCGGGCTCGACGACGAGCTGGTGGTCGACGCGATCGACCTCGTCGCCGACAAGGTCCTGCCCCGAGCGAGCCTGCCGGGGTGGCTCACGCGGGTCGGGTTCCGCCTCATCGACCCGGTGGGCGTGTGGCGCAACCGCGTGCAGTTCGTGATGCAGCTGCACGACCGCGACTCCCTGCTCGCCCGCGAAGGCCAGCGCCGCTTCCTGATGGACGAGGGCTGGGTGGCGTGGCCGGGGCCCGCGCTCGCCGAGCTGGTGAAGCAGTTCGTCGTGTCCAACCGGATGCTGTCCGGCGGCTTCGTGATCGACGGGCAGCCGGTCACCCTGGCCGACGTCGAGTGCCCGATCCTGTGCTTCGTGGGCTCGTCCGACGACATCGCCCCGCCGGAGACGGTGCGGGCGGTCGCGCAGGCCGCCCCGGCCGCCGACGTCTACGAGACCACGCTCGACGCCGGGCACTTCGGCCTCGTCGTCGGGTCGCAGGCAGCGACGCGCACCTGGCCCACGGTCGAGGCCTGGGTCCGCTGGATCGACGGCGACGGCGACCTGCCCGAGGCGGCGACGCAGCTCTCGCCGGACGATCCGCCCCAGAGGCGGCGCCTCAACGACCTCGAGCGGGCCGTGGGCCTCGCGGCCGGCATCGGCACCGGCGTCGGCCGCACCGTGGTGAACGGCGCCCGCGCCGGCGCCCGCAGCGCCCGTGCCCTCACGATCGACGCGACGAACGGGCTCTTGCGCCTGAACCGCATCGAGGAGGTCCGCCCGACGAGCCAGGTCTCCCTCGGCCGCATCTTCGCCGAGCAGGCCCAGCTCGCCCCGGACGAGACCGCCTTCCTGTTCGAGGACCGTGGCCACACCTACGCCGCCGCCAACGAGCGCATCGACAACGTGGTGCGCGGGCTCATCAGCATCGGCGTGCGGCGGGGTTCCCACGTCGGCGTGCTCATGGACACCCGTCCGAGCGCGCTCGGCATCGTCGCCGCCCTGAACCGCCTCGGTGCCGTCGCCGTGCTGCTGCGCCCCGACGGGATCCTCGAGCGCGAGGTCGAGCTCGGTCGCGTGCACCGCATCGTCGCCGACCCCGAGAACAGCGAGCAGGCCAGCCGCATCAAGGGCGTGCAGGTGCACGCGCTCGGCGGCGGTGGTGGACCCCGCGACCTGGGCTCGGCCGTCGACGACATGGAGGCGATCGACCCCGACGCGGTGACGCTGCCCGGCTGGTACGAGCCGGACCCGGGTCGCGCGCAGGACCTCGCCTTCATCCTGTTCACCGGCAGCGGCGAGCGCACCCGGGTCAACCGGATCACCAACGGGCGCTGGGCGCTGTCGGCGTTCGGCACGGCGGCCGCCGCGTCCCTGAACCGCACCGACACCGTCCTCAGCCTCACCCCGATCCACCACCCCTCCGCGCTGCTCACGGGCATCGGCGGCGCGCTCGCCGGGCGGGCCCGCCTCGCCATGACGCGCGGCTTCGACCCGGACACGTTCTGGGAGGAGGTCCGCCGCTACGGGGCCACGGCCGTCACCTACACGTGGACGATGGCGGCCGACCTGCTCGACGCGCCGGCGGGCCGCCGCGACAAGAACCACCCCATCCGGCTGTTCATCGGTGCCGGCATGCCGGCGGGCCTGTGGCGCCGGGTCGAGCAGCAGTTCGCGCCGGCCAAGGTCGTGGAGCTCTACGCGTCCACGGAGGGCGGGGCGGTGCTGGTGAACCCGAAGGGGGAGAAGGTCGGCTCGCTCGGCCGCCGCCTGCCCGGCTCGGCGCCGCTGAAGATCGCCCGCTTCGACGTCGAGGGCGGTCGCCTGGTCGAGGGACCCGACGGCTTCGCCGTCGAGTGCGACGTCGGCGAGGTCGGCATGCTGCTGGCCAAGCTCAGCCCCCGCGACGGCGCCTACCCGGACCGGGCGCTGCGGGCGCTGTTCGAGGGCGGCGATGCCTGGCTGCCCACGGGCGACCTCGTGCGCGTCGACGAGGACGGCGACCACTGGCTGGTCGGCGGGGCGGCGTCGCTGATCCGGACCCCGCAGGGCTATGTCCCGCCGCTGCCCGTGCAGGACGCCATCGAGGCCCTCGACGAGGTGCACCTCAGCGTCGCCCACCCGGTCGACGAGCCCGACGGCACGCTGTCGGTCGGGCTCGCCGTGCGCCTCTGCGAGGGCCAGGAGCTCGACCCGGCCCGGGTCACGGCGGCCCTCGGCGAGCTGCCGCCCGCCCACCGTCCCCGCTACGTGCAGGTGGTCGACGAGATCCCGCGCACCACCTGGTACCGGGTTCGCACCGAACCGCTGCGCGCCCAGGGCATCCCCACCGGGCCGGACACCCTCGTCCTCGACCCGGCTTCGGGCACGTACCGCCGGCTCGGCGGCGCGAAGCGGCGCTCGTCCGCTACGGGCGCAGCTCGTAGTACACGTTCGCCGGCTCCCCGGGGTCGTGCGACGCGAAGCGCGTGAACCCGGCCGCCTCCGCCAACGACCAGAGCCGGCTCGCCGGCAGGCCCACCGTCCCGAGCCCCATGCCGCCCGGCTCGCTCGTGGCCGACGACATGCACGACGTGATCGAGAACCCGAGCATCATCGCCAGCATCGGGTTGGCGCGGTTCTGCTCGAGCGTGTCGGCGCAGCGGATCTCCTTCACGAGCAGGGTGCCGTCGTCGCGCAGGCTCCGCCGGATGGCGGCGAGCGCCTCGTCGGGGCGGGTCATGTCGTGCAGGCAGTCGAAGGTGAGGACAAGGTCGAAGCGCGGCTCCGGGGGCAGCTCCTCGGCCCGGGCGTGGACGATCTCCACGTTGTCCAGCACCGACACCTTCTCCCGGGCCCGCTCGACCGCATGGCGCGACGGGTCGTAGCCGGTGAACCGGGACGCCGGGAAGGCACGGGCCATCGCCTCCAGGGCGACGCCGGCGCCGCAGCCCACGTCGCACACGTCGGCGCCGGCCTCGAGCTTCGCCACCACGCCGTCGAGCATCGGGAGCACCACCGGGACGAGCGCCAGTCGTGCCCACGGACCGAGCATGCGCTCGGTGCGGTGCGCCCCTCGCGGCCCTTGCCGGTCGTAGGGCAGGCCGATGCCGGTGCGGAACGCCTCGGCCAGGTCGTCGACCAGGTCGGGCGGTGACGGCTCGCTGAACGCGCCGGCTGCGAAGAACAGCGACGAGCCCTCGTCGACGAGCACCGCACGGCCCGCCGGGGTGAGCTCGAACCGGTCGGCCCCGTCGTCGGGGCGGTGCTCGACCAGCTCGGCGGCGGCCATGCCCCACAGCCACTCGCGCACCCAGCGCTCGTGCAGCGCCGTGCGGGCCGCGAGGTCGTCGCTGGTGAGCGGGCCGGCCCCGGCCATCGCGCGGAACAGGCCGAGGCGGTCGCCGAGGTGGATGAGCAGCGACACCTGCTCGCCCTGCTTGTACCCCCAGACCCGGAAGGCCATCAACCGGACGGCGTCGTCGTCGAGCTCGTGCAGCGCCTGGTCCGCCATGCGGGCAGGCTGGCACAGGTGAGCGAGCAGAAGCGTGCGGTCCTCGGAATCGACGGCGCGCGGGGCGGGTGGGTCGGCGTGCGGTGGGACGGCACCGACCCGGCGTGCCTGTTCGACCCGTCGCTGGAGGGCCTCGTGGCCGCGGCGGGGGACGTCGACGTGGTCGCCGTCGACATGCCGATCGTGCTCGTCGCCGCCGGCACCCGTGCCGCCGAGGACGAGGTCCGCCGCCTGCTCGGACCCCGCCGGTCGAGCCTGTTCCAGTCGCCCTGCCTCGGTGCCCTCGACTTCGCCGACGACGACTACCCCGGCGCCAACGCCTGGTCGAAGGCCACCGTCGGGCGGGGCCTGTCGAAGCAGGCGTGGTTCCTCGTGCCCAAGATCCGCGAGGTGCGGGCGCTCGCCGAGGCCCGCACGGTCTTCGAGGCCATGCCCGAGCTGTCGTTCGCCGCCATGGACGGTGGCGTGCCGGTCGCCCACCCGAAGACGACGTGGGCGGGCCAGGCCCGCCGCCGGCGACTCCTCCAGGCGCAGGGCATCGAGCTGCCCGACGACGCCGGCGACGCGGGACGGGTGGCGCCCGACGACCTGCTCGACGCCGCCGCCGTCGCCTGGACGGCCCGCCGCATCGCCGACGGCACCGCCGGGTGCGCGCCGGCCGACGGCGACCCCGCCGAGCGCATCTGGTGGTGACCCGTCGGGGGACGGGAGGACGGGAGGACGGAGGACGGGAGGACGGACGAAAGGAAACTGGCAGCGGCTCCGTTGCAGTCGGAATCCTGCAACGGAGCCGCTGCCAGTTTCAGAAGGGCATCCGGCCTTCGGTGATGTCGTCGCCGAAGACGCCCCTCGCCCAGTGGGTGAGGTCGGGGCCGCGGCGCAGGGTGTGGCCGCCGTCGACACCGAGGGCCTGGCCGGTGATCCACGCCGACTCGGGCCCGCACAGGAAGCGGACCGCGGCGGCGACCTCCTCGGGGGTGCCGGTGCGTCCGAGCGGCATCTGTTCGAGGTAGTCGGCCACGACGTCGGGGTCGCCCTCCAGCGCCGACGACAGCTCCGTCGGCACGAGGCCGGGGCGCACGGCGTTGCAGCGCACACCCGAGACGCCGAGCTCGTCGGCGGCCGTCTTCACCAGCGCCTCGAGCCCGATCTTCGACACGCAGTACGCCGACATGAACCGGTGGGTGAGCGGCGCGGCGATCGAGGAGATGCCGACGAACGAACCGCCACCTGCCGCCACCATCCGGGGGGCGGTGTGCTTCAACGTGAAGAAGGCGCCGGTGAGGTTCACGCCGAGGACCGCGTCCCACTGCTCGGCGGGCATGGCCACGATCGGGCCGAACGTGCCGGTGCCGGCGGCGGCCACGCACAGCTGCAGCGACCCGGTGAGCGACGCCGCCGTCTCGACGGCGGCCACCACCTGGTCCTCGACAGCGACGTCGCACACGGCGTAGGCGACCGACGCCCCGTCCGGTGCCACGGCCTCGAGCTCGGCGACGGCACCGCGCAGGCGGTCCTCGCTCCGCCCCGCGATCGTCACCGACGCCCCGTCGCGCAGCAGCGCCGTCGCGCAGGCGAGGCCGATGCCGCTGCCGCC
>DASUEE010000167.1:0-2312 GCA_036275235.1 Acidimicrobiales bacterium
GAGTGGAAGCCGCGCTCGCGGGCGACCCGCACGACCTCCTCGAGCAGCGCCCGCCCCACCCCGGCACCCCGGTGGTCCGGGTGCACGTAGATCGAGTCCTCGACCGTGGTGCGGTAGGCGGGGCGGTCCCGGTAGGCGGAGAGCGACGCGAACCCGGCCACCTCCCCGTCGAGCTCGGCGACGACCACCTCGAGCGCGCCGGAGCGGGCCGACAGCCACGCCTCCTGCTCCTCGAGCGTGCGTGGCTCGAGATCGAAGGTCACCGTCGAGGTCTGGACCTCGCGGTTGTAGATCGCCGCCGTCGCAGCAGCATCGGCCGGGGTCGCAGGGCGCAGCAGCACGGACCCATCATCGCCGGATCCGTCAACGGCGGCGGTGCACCGTCGAGCGGCGCTCAGACCGTGACGCCGGTGCCGGCTCCCTCGACGTCGACGGTGATGGTCGGCTCGACGATCGCGACGTCGCCCCCCTCGGCGAGGTGGTCCCGAGCCCAGGCCACCACGGCGTCGTCGGCGGTCACCACGATCACCTGCTGATCGGTGGTCCGCGCGGCGAGCAGCCGCAGCAGCCCGGGCGTGAGATCGGGATGGATGCCCTCGAACGCGTCGTCGACGACGAGGGGCAGCACGTCGGGACCGCTGGTGAGGGCGCGCACGGCGTCGAGCCGGCTGCGGACCACCGATGCGAGCTCCGCGCCGTCGCCGTCCTCGATCCAGGTCGGTGCCGGCCCCTCGACGGTGCCCGGCTCGCCGGCGGCCGCCCTCCGGATGACCCGCTCGTGCTCCAGGGCGAAGCCGAGCGGGACGGGACCGGCGACGGACTCCCAGGCGCCCATCGCCCGGCGGTGGTCGCCCACGGCCTGCATGAAGCGGCGCCGCTCGCGGTCGGTGTCGAGCAGCGCGCTGACCCGCTCGTAGTGGAAGGTCGTGTAGTCGTCGGCGCCGACGCGACGCAGGACCTCGCGCTCCGCCCGGGACGCCTCGTCGACCGCCCTGCGGTACCGGAGGGCGAGGACGGCGCCGGCCAGGGCGACCAGCACGAAGGGGATCGCGCCGAGCTTCCCCTGGAGATCGAGCATCCCCACCGCGCCGAGCGCGCCCACGGTGCTGATGGTCAGCGCGATCAGGCGGATCCGCTCGTAGGTGTCCGTCGCCTCCACCAGCGCGGCGTGGCGCTCCTCGATCTGCTGGACGACCGGCGCATCGTCGGCGGTGAGGCCGCCGGCGGCTGCCTGCTCGAGCAGGTGCTCCGCAGCGCGGCAGCGCATCGCCGTCTCCCAGAGGTCCTCCTGGTCGGCGCGGGCGAGCCGGGCGACCCAGGCGTCGGACTCGCTGCGGACCACCAGGTCCTCGCGACCGAAGCGCATCGTGCGGCGGGCCAGCGTCCGGTCGACACCGACGGAGGCGAACAGGTCGATCTGCCCGTCGGCGCCCACGTGGGCGGCGGTCACGTCCTCCACGGAGCCCGTGTCGATGACGCGGTGGCGCCCCCCGGCGGGACGGAACACGGCCAGCTCGCGCCCGCCGAGCTCGAGCTCGAGGTGCACACCGGGGCGGTGCCCGGCCAGGCAGTCGAGCAGCTCGCCGACGAGGGCCTCGCGCGACGCCGGCTCGAGGCCGCCGATGACCGTCAGCCGAGGGTGCAGGTCGGCAGCGAGGGTGCGGTCGCCCGTGCCGACGACGAGGCGTTGGAGTCGCACCTCCGCGACATCGGCCCGTCCGGGCTGCACCTTGAGTCGCCTTGTGTGACAGCTCTGCGGCGGGCCGGCGTCGTTGTGGCGCTGCCGCGAGCCGTGCATAGACTCGGCCGCCGCGCTGGCGCCGGGGTCCGTCCCCGAAGCCGGTGCGAGGTCCGCCCCGTTAGCTCAGTCGGCAGAGCACAGCCATGGTAAGGCTGGTGTCGTCGGTTCGATTCCGACACGGGGCTCGACGTCGCCGCTCCCGCGGTGGCGCCACGGCGACGTAGCTCAGTCGGTTAGAGCACGCGGCTCATAATCGCGGTGTCGTCGGTTCGATTCCGACCGTCGCCACGCACGGGGGGCTCCGCCCCCCGTGGACCCCACGCACGGGGGGCTCCGTCCCCCGTGTGCCCCCCGAGCGGGCGCACGGTACGGTCTGCGACCGCGCCCAGCGCCCGTCCAGCGATTCCCATGGAGAAAGGCAGCCACGAAGATGGCCAAGGAGAAGTTCGATCGGTCGAAGCCGCATGTGAACATCGGGACGATGGGTCACATCGATCATGGGAAGACGACGTTGACGGCGGCGATCTCTCGTGTGTTGTCGGAGCGTGTGGAGGGGAACAACGCGACGGCG
>DASUEE010000168.1:0-4175 GCA_036275235.1 Acidimicrobiales bacterium
CTCCCACATCGCGACGCACCGTACCGCCGCCCGGATCAGGGGCGGTGCCGGGAGAGCACCTCCGCCGCGACCTCCTCGACGCACGCCACGGTGTCGCGCAAGGCGCGCTCCCGGCCGAAGCGCTCCACGAGCGACACGACCGCGACGAGCCCGCTGGCGGCGACGGCGGCCGCGACCTCGTCGGAGTGCACCTCCTCGCCGACCACCGCGACCACGGGGACGCCGAGGTCGGCGCCCATCTCGGCCACCCCGCCGACCACCTTCCCCTCGAAGGACGCCTCGTCGAGGAAGCCCTCCCCGGTGATGACGAGATCGGCGCCCTCGACCGCCTGGTCGAGCTCGACCTCCTCGGCCACGAGGGCGAAGCCGTCGAGCAGCTGGGCACCGATGGCGGCGAGCCCGCCAGCCAGCCCACCGGCAGCGCCCGCACCGGGGATCGTCGTGACGTCGACGCCGTGGTCCTGGCGGTAGACGTCCGCGAGGCGGGCGAGCCGGTTCGACAGGAGCCGGACCTGGGCCCGGGACGCTCCCTTCTGCGGGCCGAACACCTCGGCGGCGTCGAGGAAGGGCGTGCGCACGTCGCAGGCCACGAGCAGCTCCACGGCCCGGAGCCGCTGGTGCGGGTGCAGCGCCCGCAGCGCGCCGAGGCCGCCGTCGGTGGTGGCCGAGCCGCCGAGCCCGACGATGACGCGGGTCGCCCCGGCCTCGACGGCGCCCTGGATCAGTTCGCCGGTGCCGTAGGTGTCGGCCGCGATGGGGTCGTTGGATCCGGCGCCGCCGAGCAGCTCGAGCCCCGAGGCGCGCGCCATCTCGATGACCGCGGTCCGCCGGTCGAGCCGCCACCCGGCCTCCACCGGATCGCCCATCGGCCCGGTGACGACGGTGGTCCGGTTGGCGCCGCCGAGCACGTCGAGCAACCCGTCGCCGCCGTCGGCCACCGGCACCTCGTCACAGCGCCACCCGCACGCGTGCGCCGCCCGGCCCACCGCCGCCGCCACCTCGGCGGCGGTGGCGGTGCCACGGAACTTGTCGGGGGCGGCGACGACGCGCACGCCCTCAGCCTGACACCCCTCCGTTCTGGGATGCCGATGCCCTCGCATGCGTGGGGATCGGTGCTCCAGAACGGTCAGGGATCGAGCAGCGGCGCCAGGGCGGCGACCACCGCCGCCGGCCCGTCGAGGAGCAGGTCGGCGGCGCCGGCGACGTCGGGGTGGAGCTCGTCGGAGCTGATCGCGACCTTGCAGGTCGCGACCCCCTGCTCGGCCAGGCGATCGAGGGCGGCGAAGGCCGGGAGGTCGCCGACGTCGTCGCCGAGGTAGGCCACGGTGCGGCACCCCTCGCTCAGCTCGAGCACGGAGCTGCCCTTGTCGACCGCCACCGGCGGGTGGAGCTCCACCGACCGCTTCGCCGGACGCAGCTCGAGGCCGCTCGCCGCGCCGGCCCGCCCCGCCCACGCCAGCACCTCGTCCTCCGCGTCGGGCACCTCCCGGTAGTGCACGGTCAACGACAGCCCCTTGGGCTCGACCAGCACCCCCATCGGCAGCTCCTCGGCGCCGAGCGCGGCGACCTCGGCCACGACGTCGCGCCAACGGGCGGCATCGGGGTGGTCGTGCTCCTGGCCGTCGATGCGGGTCTCGAGCCCGTAGAGGCCCGAGAGGTCGACGCCGGCGCCGACGTGCTCGACGAGGAACGAGCGGGGTCGGCCGCTCACCACGGCGACGCGCCCGAAGCGGCGGGCGAGGCCCTCGACCAGCTCGATGGCACCGTCCACGGCACGGGCCGAACCCGGGTCGTCGACGATCGGGGCGAGCGTGCCGTCGAAGTCGAAGAAGATCGCCGTCGCGGCGGGGTCGGCGCCGAGGACGGAGCGCAGGTGCTCAGCGGCGTCGGGGAGGGGTTCGGGCACGGGCGAGGACCGTACCGCCGTGCCCGGCGGGCTCTGCCACACTCGCCCGGTGCCCCGCAGCCTCCGCCGACGAGCCGCCCGCGTGGCCGCCGCGCTCGCCGCCGCCGCCGCGCTCGCCGGGTGCGAGGAGCACACCGTCGCCGTGCGGTTCGAGCCCGAGGTGGGCGACGTCTACCGCTTCAGCGCCGAGGTGGAGACCGAGGTGGTCCGCGACCTCGACGGCGAGGTGAGCGAGGAGTCCGACGTGGCGGAGCTCGAGGCAACCCAGACCGTGCGCTCGGTGGGCGACGACGAGGTGGTGGTCCGGGTGGCGCTCCGCCGCGACGGCGCCGCGCCCCGCACCGTCGACGTGCGCCTCGACCGCGCCAGCCGGCTCACGGCCATCGACCTCATCGAGGGGGTGCCGGCGGAGGCGCTCGGCATCGACGTATCCACCGACCTTCCCGCCGACATCAGCAGCCCGCCCACGGGTCCGCTCGAGCCCGGCGACCGGTGGGTGATCGACCGCCAGGTCCGCCTCGGCGAGCTGGCCCGGCCGGTCACGGTGCGCGGGCGGGGGCGCATCACCGCCCTCGGGGTCGAGGACGGCCACCAGGTCGCGGTCGCCGTCGTCGAGCTCGACGTGCCGGTGCGCACGGTGGTCGACGCCGATGGCGGCCCGGTCCGCCTGGTCGGCGTGCAGCACACCCGCTCCGAGACCGCCTACGACCTCGCCGACGGCGCCATGCGCCGCGACCGCACCACCACCGAGGGGGACGTGGCCTTGATCGCCGAACCGCCGCCGGGCATCGACGCCGCCCCGCTGCGCGGCGAGCTCGACTACCGGATCGTCACCCGGACGACGCGGACGGGCACGTCCACGGCGTCCTGAGCGCCACCGACGAGTGCACACGACGCCTCGAGCGGGGTGTCGCACTGAGGCCCGCGAACTCGACCCCAAACAGGTCGGGGGCCGTCACCTCTCGGGTCGAGAACGTGGCGCGCTGCGAACTCGACCCGAAACAGGTCGGGGGCCGTCACCTCTCGGGTGGGGAACGGGTGCCTGCCGGTCGACCCGCTGCCGGCGGCGTCAGCCGGCGGCGAGGTCCGGGCCGATGACGACCAGGATGTTCGCGAGCTGGAGGTCGTCGACGGGTGCCACCGCCGGCATGGCCGTGACGGTGGTGGGGGCGGCGCCGATGGCCTCGGCCAGCGCCTCGGCCTCCACCTGGTAGCCGTCGGTGTAGTAGACGACCGTGGCCGGCACCCGCTCGGCGTTGGCCGGGGTGCCCGTGACGTACCCGAGCGCCTCGAGGGCGTCCGTGGCGCCACCGGCGGCACCGTTCGTGCCCGAGCCGTTCGCCACCAGCACCTTGACCTCCGACGGGGGTCGCGGTGCCGCCGAGGTGGTGGTCGTGGAGCTGGCGGTGTCGTCGGTGTCATCGCCCTCGACGGGTGCCTCGTCGACCTCGCTGCCGCCGTCGGTGCCGACGGCGACCTGCGTGGCTCGGGAGTCGTCGTCGCGCAGCAGGAGCAGCCCGATGACGACCGCCACGACCACGAGGACGACGCCGCGGGCGACGGAGCCCTGGGTGGGCGGCGTGGCCGCAGGCTGCTCGGCGCGGCGACGCCGGCGGGGCCGGTCGCCCTGCTCGCTCAACGGAGCCCCCGCCGGCCGGCGGGCCCGACGTAGCGGCTCCGGCGGCGGTCGGCGCGCGCCCGGCGCAGCCGGCGCACGAGCAGCGGGTCGAGCTCGAGCACGTCGGTGCGGTCGATGAGCGCGTCGAGGCGCCGGTAGTAGGCCGACGGCGACATCGACAGGCGGGCCCGGATCGCCTCCCCCTTGGGGCCGGGCGTCTGCCACCAGTCCCGCTCGAAGTCGAGGATCGACCGCTCGGTCGGGGACAGTTCGGTGACGAGCATCCCCACCATGCTGCGCGCCCGGCGCCGGTGGATCAAGCACCCGACCCCCGGCGACGACTCGCGACCCGCTCGGTGCGGCCGGCGAGCGGCGCCGTGCGACACGATGGAGGGCATGGGCGGTCGGCACCGCAGGGTGCCCGTGGTCGAGGTGCGACGGTGTTCGGGCACCGGCTGCTGGGCGGCCCGGAGGCGCGCCGACGACCGCGTCCTGGACCCGCAGCCGGAGCGCGGTCCTCGCCGGCGTCCGAGCCGGCGCGACCCGGGCGGGGTCGGCCCTAGATTGGCCGCACCCCGCCCGAGTAGCTCAATCGGTAGAGCACCTGTCTTGTAAACAGGAGGTCGTCGGTTCGATTCCGACCTCGGGCTC
>DASUEE010000169.1:0-4938 GCA_036275235.1 Acidimicrobiales bacterium
GTCGAGGACCTTCCCGCCCTCCATGACGGTGCCGTACACGGACCACCCCGGGACGACGACGCCGTCCAGGGCCAGCTCGATGTTCACGCCCCAGGTGACGACGTTGTCGTAGCTGGTCACCCGGGCGCCGGTGAGGTCGAGCCCGGCCGCTTCGGCGACGGCCCGGATGATGTCCTCGGCCTCGGCCTGCGAGGGCAGGTCGGCCGGGCGCTCCGGCTCCGGCATCGGTTCGGGCTCGGGGCAGTCGACCATCGCCGGCTCGGCGCCGGGGGGCGCGTCGGGGGCGACGCAGCCGCTGGAGACGCCGGCGTCGCCCTGGCCGGGGTACGGCTCGCCGGACGTGTACCAGAACGAGGCGCCGTCGCGGCTGGCCGAGGCGTCCCCGTCGACGATCTGGCGCTGCTGCCCGTCGGCGTCGGTCACGTCACCCTGGACGCCGAGGTGCTCGGCGACGCGGCGGAGGTCGTCGTCGTCCGCGGCCAGGCGGTACACGGGCGCGGACCCGCCGAGGTCGGGGAGGTCGTCGCCGGCGACGTACCGCGCCCACACGGCCATCGAGGTCGCGGCCGTGCCCTCCGCCATGCGCTCGTCGCCGGCGCCGTCGGCGCTGTCGGCCATCGGCGCGCCCTGGGCCTGCGGCGCGGCGCCGAGGTCGAGCACGGGCAGGTCGTCGTCACCGTCGCGGAGGGCGAGGGCGAGGCCGCCGGCGAGGATCACGGCGACGACGGCCGCGGCCGCGAGGATCAGTGGCCGGCTGCGGCGGGGCGCATCGGCGGTGGTGGGTCCGGTCATGCCCATCCGACGTGCGGGGTCCCGCGCTGGTTCCCGGATCCTCCGAGAACCGGGCGCGTCCCCGGGCGGGCTCCCCGCCTACCCTCGCCGCCGTGATCCGCCTGTTCGACACCGCTCGGCGCGCCGTCGTCGACCTCGAGCCCACCACCCCGGGGAAGGTGTCGATCTACGCGTGCGGGCCCACGGTGTACGGCCCCCCGCACCTGGGACACGGCCGCAACCAGGTCTCCTACGACCTGCTGCGCCGCTACCTCGCCTGGCGGGGCTACGAGGTCACGTTCGTGTCGAACATCACCGACATCGACGACAAGATCATCGACCGGGCCAACCGCGAAGGCCGCCCGTGGGAGCAGATCACCCAGCGCTGCGAGGCCGTCTGGTTCGACGCCATGGACCGCCTCGGCATCCTGCGCCCCGACCACACGCCCCACGCCACCGGCTACGTCGACGAGATGGTGGCGCTCATCGAGCGGCTGCTCGCGAGCGACATCGCCTACACCACGTCCGACGGCGTCTACCTCGGCGTGGCGAAGGTCGACGGCTACGGTCTGCTCGCCCACGGCGACCTCGACCAGCTGCGCAGCGGCGCGCGCGTCGAAGCCAACGAGGAGAAGCGGTCGCCGCTCGACTTCGCGCTGTGGAAGCTGGCCAAGCCCGGCGAGCCGTCGTGGCCGGCGCCCTTCGGCGATGGCCGTCCCGGTTGGCACACCGAGTGCGTGGTGATGAGCCTCGACCTCCTCGGCGAGGGGTTCGACATCCACGCCGGCGGCAGCGACCTGCAGTTCCCGCACCACGAGAACGAGCGGGCCCAGGCCGTGGCCGAGGGCAAGCGGTTCGCCAACCTGTGGTTCCACCACGGGATGGTCGAGATCGACGGCGAGAAGATGTCGAAGTCGCTCGGCAACGTCGAGAACCTGCTCGACCTCATGGACGCCTACGACCCACGGGCCTTCCGCCTGCTGGTGCTGCGCGCCCACTACCGCTCGCCGATCGACGTCAGCGACGACGCCATGCGCGACGCCGAGGCTGCGCTGGCCAAGCTCGACTCCTTCGCCCGCCGCTACGCGGAGCGTGCCGCGGGCACCGAGGCCGATCCGGCGCTCCTCGAGCGCTTCCGCACGGCGATGGACGACGACCTGAAGACGCCGACCGCGGTGGCGACCATGTTCGATGCCGTCGGCCGAGCCAACGCCGACGACGACCTCGCCGCGGCCGCCGCGGCGATCGAGATCGCCGGCGTGCTCGGCCTCGAGCTGCGGGGCGAGGCGGCTGAGGTCCCGGCCGAGGTGCTCGAGCGCGCCAGCGCCCGGGACGAGGCCCGGGCTGCCAAGGACTGGGGGACGGCCGACCGCATCCGCGACGAGCTCGTCGCCGAGGGATGGGTCGTCGAGGACACCGCCGGCGGGACGGTGGTCCGCCCCGCCTGAGCGACCTACAGGCCGAGGCTCCCGGCCACGGCGGTGATCGCGTCGGTCACCGGTTGCACGGCGTCGATCACCGGCTCGGTCGCGGTGACGACGGGCTCCACGGCCTCGACGACCGGGGTGGTCACCTCGTTCACGACCTCCTCGACGGGGTCGATCACCGGAGCGAGCTGGGGGACGTCGATGTCGAGGACCGGGTCGTCGGCGCCGGGTGTCGGGTCGAGGGTCACCGGGCCCACGGTGATGCCCTCCTCCACGTCGATGCTGATGGGCACGTCTCCGACCGGGCTGGACGGCGCCTCGGCAGCCGGCGTGCCGATGTCGGACCCGGGTGCGGTCGGCGCGGCCGGTGCAGCGATCTCGGTGCCGGTGGTGGTTCCGCCGGTGGTGGTTCCGCCGGTGGTGGTGCCGGCCCGGCTGGCGGCGAAGTCCGCCGCCGAAACCGTGGGGCGCGACGGCGGGGTCGGCGAGGTGATGGGGGCGAGCAGGTCCGAGAGGTCGACGGGACGGGGCGTCTCGATGTCGGCCACCAGCGGGGCGAGGGGAGAGGCGGTGGGCTCGCTGCCGCCGCCGGCGCCGAAGAGCGCTGCGCCCAGCACGCCGAGCCCGGCGGCGAACGCGCTGGCGCCGGCGAGCACCTTCTCCGTCCGGGGGGACAGGCCGGTGTGGGTGGAGGAGGCGAGGGCGGAGGTCCACGCCGTCGCGCTGCGATCGGCGAGGTCGTCGGGAGCGGCGAGCCCGAGGGCGGCGAGCGAGGCCGAGGTGCGGGCGAGGCGGCGTCGCCGGTCGGCGCAGGACTCGCAGTGCGCGAGGTGGCGCTCGAGCGTGGCGACGTCCTTGTCGTTCAGGGTGCCCTCGTCGAGCGCGCCGAGGCGGGAGCCAGCACGGGTGCAGGCGCGACCGGAGGCACCGGCGACCAGCGCCCGCAGGTAGCGCTCACGAAGCCCGCGCCGGGCACGGACGGCGACCTGGTCGACGGCCTCCTCCGTGAGCTCGACGACCGGGGCGACCTCGGCGGCGTCGAGGGCCTCGACGTCGCGCAGCCACAGCACCGACCGCCAGCGCTCCGGGAGCGAGTGGAACGACGAGGCGAGCATCGCATCGGCGCCCGCGGCGAGCGGCGTCGAGGTGGAGGCTCCGTTCCGGCGCAGGTCGAGGGCGGCGTTGCGGGCGCCGGCGGCGAGCGCGCTGCCGTGGGGGAGTGCGTGGAAGCGTCCGGCTCGCAGCGAGGTGAAGAGGGTGCCGGTGGCGTCGACCACGGCGCGGGCGGCGAGGTCGGGGTCGCCGGCCACGGCCAGGGCGAGGCGCCAGGCCCGCGAGGCGTGCCGCTCGTGGAGGGCGTCGAACGCCGACCGATCGCCGGCGGCCGCCTTGCGCTGCAGGTCGACGTCTGTCGCCGTCGTCGTGCTCGTCGTCTTGCGCATCGTGTCGCCCCCACGGATCGGCTGATGGTCCGCCGAGCGTTCGACGCCCGGTGACCGATGTCCTACCCACGAGGCCGTTCGTCACCCGATCGTGACGCAAACCGGAAGAACCGGAAGTGGCCGCCCCCGTCGTGGTGCCGGGGCTGGCCCGCGGCTGTTACTCGGCGGTAACTTTCTCCGGAGGTGGCGAACGGCTGCCACGCCCCCCTGACCTCGTCCCCGGAGGAACCCATGGCCGACTTCTCCCTCGAGCTGAACGACGACCAGAAGCAGATCAAGGACTGGGTCCACGAGTTCGCCAAGGACGTCGTGCGCCCCGCCGGCCAGGAGTGGGACGATCGCGAGGAGTTCCCCTGGCCGATCGTGCAGGAGGCCGCCAAGATCGGCCTCTACTCCTTCGACTTCTTCGCCAACATGTCGATGGCCGATCCCACGGGCCTCACCATGCCGGTGACCCTCGAGGAGCTGTTCTGGGGCGACGCCGGCATCGCCCTGTCGATCTTCGGCTCCGGCCTCGCGGCCGCCGGCATCGCCGGCAACGGCACGCCCGAGCAGGTCATGGAGTGGGTGCCGCAGTGCTTCGGCGACGAGAACGACGTGAAGATCGCGGCCTACTGCGTGTCCGAGCCCGACGCCGGCTCCGACGTGTCCTCGCTGCGCACCCGCGCCGAGTACGACGAGGCCAAGGACGAGTGGGTGCTCAACGGCACCAAGGCGTGGGCCACGAACGGCGGCATCGCCCACGTGCACGTCGTGACCGCCACGGTCGACCCCTCGCTCGGGTCGCGGGGCCAGGCGAGCTTCCTCGTGCCCGAGGGCACGCCCGGCCTGGCGCAGGGCCAGAAGTACCTGAAGCACGGCATCAAGGCGAGCCACACCGCGGAGGTCGTCCTCACCGACTGCCGGGTGCCGGGCCGCATGCTGCTCGGCGGCAAGGAGAAGCTCGACGCCAAGCTGGCCAAGGCCCGCGAGGGCCAGAAGACCGGCGAGAAGCAGCCGGCCATGGCGACCTTCGAGGCCACCCGTCCCGCGGTGGCGTCCATGGCGGTCGGCATCGCCCGCGCCGCCTACGAGATCGCGCTGGAGTACGCCCACGACCGCACCGCGTTCGGCAAGCCCATCTTCGAGAACCAGGCGATCGCGTTCATGCTCGCCGACATGAAGACCGAGATCGACGCCTCGCGGCTCCTGGTGTGGCGGGCGGCGTGGCTGGCCCGCAACGGCGACGGCTACAAGTACGCCGAGGGCTCGATGTCCAAGCTCAAGGCCGGCCGCACCGCCACCTGGGTCACCGAGCG
>DASUEE010000170.1:0-4072 GCA_036275235.1 Acidimicrobiales bacterium
AGGCCGACGGCCACGATGCCGGCGAGGGCGTCGCGGGCGTGCTCCCCCTCGCCCAGCTGGAGCTCGGGCTCGAGCAGCCGGGCGAGCTTCAGGGCGTAGCCCTGGTCGGGGCCCTGGTTGCCCAGCAGCTCGCCGTGGGGCTGGCGGTGCTCGTCGGCGAAGTCGGCCGGACGGTCAGGACGCCAGGAGTCGGAGCGGCGCGGCGGCGAGCCGTAGGTGCGCACCTGCTGGCCGGGCTTGACGGGGACGTGCTCGGGCGCTGCCACGGCGAGAGACTACGCAGCAGCCCGGCGGAGCCCGAAGACGATGGCGTCGACGAGCGCGATCCACGACGCCTCGATCACGTTCTCGGAGACGCCCACCGTGAACCACGAGCCCTCGCCGTCGGAGCTCTCGATGAGCACTCGGGTGACGGCCTCGGTGCCGGTGGACGTGTCGAGCACGCGCACCCGGAAGTCGACGAGGTGGATGCCCTCGAGCGCCGGGAAGTGACCGTTCAGCGCCCGGCGCAGCGCCTGGTCGAGGGCGTTGACCGGGCCGTTCCCCTCCCCCACCGCGATGCGCCGCTCATCGCCGATCCAGACCTTGACCGTCGCCTCGGTGGAGATGTCGAGGACGTCCTGCGCCGAGGCGTCGGCGAGGCCGAGCGCCCAGCCCTCGCGGTGGTAGGCGGTGACCCGGTAGGACTCGATGCGGAACGGATCCTCCAGCGCGCCGAGGGAGCGGCGCATGAGCAGCTCGAGGGAAGCGTCGGCCGCCTCGAAGACCCACCCCCGGGCCTCGAGCTCGTTGACCGTCTTCGCCAGCTCGCCCGATGTGCGGGCGTCGAGCTCGAGGCCGAACTCCTCGGCCTTCATCTTCATGCCGGCGCGGCCCCCGAGGTCGGAGACGAGCACCCGGGTGTGGTTGCCGACGAGGTCGGGCGACACGTGCTCGTAGGAGCGGGAGCCGACCTTGCCCAGCGCCGACGTGTGCAGGCCGCCCTTGTGCGCGAACGCGGAGGAGCCGACGTAGGGGTCGGCGGCGTGCGGCGGGAGGTTCACCAGCTCGCTGATGTGCCGGGACACCGCGGTGAGCCGCTCGATGCGACCCTGCGGGAGGCACTGCACGCCCATCTTCAGCTCGAGGTTCGGGATGCAGGTCATCAGGTTGGCGTTGCCCGTGCGCTCGCCGTAGCCGTTGGCAGTCCCCTGCAGGTGCGTGGCGCCGCCGAGGACGGCCGCCACCGAGTTGGCCACCGCGCACCCGGAGTCGTTCTGGGTGTGGATGCCGAGCTGGACGTCGTCGCCGAAGTGCGCCTTGACCTCCGCCGTGATGCGCTGCACCTCGTGCGGCAGCGAGCCACCGTTGGTGTCGCACAGCACCAGGCACTCCGCGCCTTCGATGGCCGCGGCCTCGAGGACCCGCAGCGTGAACTCGGGGTTCGCCTTGTAGCCGTCGAAGCAGTGCTCGGCGTCGAAGAACACCCGCAGCCCGGCGGCGCGGAGGAACCGGACCGAGTCCTGGACCATGGCGACGCCCTCGTCGAGGGTGGTGCCGAGCGCGTCGGTGACGTGGAAGTCCCAGGACTTGCCGACGATGCACGCGGTGGAGGTGCCGGCGTCGACCAGCGCGGCAAGGGTGGGGTCGCTGTCGCTGCGACCGAGCGGCTTGCGCGTGGAGCCGAACGCCACCAGCTCGGAGGTGCCGAGGTCGAGCTCCCGGGGAGCCCGCTGGAAGAACTCCTGGTCCTTCGGGTTCGCCTGCGGGTAGCCGCCCTCGATCCAGCGGACGCCGAGGTGGTCGAGCTGCTCGGCGATGCGGAGCTTGTCCTCGACGGAGAGGGAGATGCCCTCGAACTGGGCGCCGTCGCGCAGCGTGGTGTCGAAGATGTCGACGCGCGCGGGGAGCCGCAGCTCGGCCGGGCTCATGCCAGCTCCACCCACTCCTTGTACTCGGGGATCTCGCCGCGGACGAGCTTGGAGTACTCCTCGGCGATGGTGGCGGTCATGGGGCCGGGGCACGGGATCGGGCGGTCGTCGACGCTGTTCACGGCCGAGACCTCGGCCGCGGTGCCGCAGACGAACATCTCCTCGGCCACGTAGAGGTCGGAGCGGGCGAGCTCTCCGACGACCACCTCGTAGCCGTGGTCCTCGGCGATGGCCATGACCGTCGACTGCGTGATCCCCTCGAGGGCACCGGACGTGATCGGCGGCGTGATGAGCTTGCCGTGGCGCGCCACGAAGATGTTCTCGCCCGTGCACTCGGCGACCAGGCCCTGCGGGTTCAGCATGATGGCCTCGTCGTAGCCGGCCTTGAGCGCCTCGACCTTGGCCAGGCTGGAGTTCACGTAGTTGCCGGTCGTCTTGGACGCCGGCGGCATCGTGTTGTGCTCGTGGCGGGTCCACGACGAGATCTTCATGCGCACGCCCTTCGTGGCGGCGTCGTCACCCAGGTAGGCGCCCCACGGCCAACAGGCGATGGCCACGTCGACCGAGCACGGGAGCGTGTTCAGGCCCATCTCGCCGTAGCCGTAGTAGGCGATCGGGCGGATGTAGCACGACGGCAGGCCGGACTCGCGCACGACCTCCTTGGTGGCATCGACGATCTCGTCGACGCTGTAGGGCAGCTCCATCATCATGATGCGGGCCGAGTTGTGGAGCCGCTCGATGTGGTCGGTGAGCCGGAAGATGCCCGGGCCGGCGGAGGTCTCGTAGGCACGGATGCCCTCGAACACGCCCATGCCGTAGTGCAGGGAGTGCGTCAGCACGTGGATGGTGGCCTGGTCCCAGTCGACCAGCTCGCCGTTCATCCAGATCTTGTTCGTGGGGGTGATGGGCATCGGTGCTCTCCGTTCGGCCGGTCCGTGGAGCCTACGAGACGCGCTTCGCGATCTCGTCGCCGATCTCCGCCGTCGACCCCTCGGAGACGTCCTCGCAGGCGCTGCGGATGCGGGCGGCGGCGTCCGCCTCCCCGAGGAACTCGAGCATCATCGCCCCGGAGAGGATGGCGGCCACCGGGTTGGCCTTGCCCTTGCCGGCGATGTCGGGCGCCGAACCGTGGACGGGCTCGAACATCGACGGTGCGGTGCGGTCGGGGTTGAGGTTGGCGCTGGAGGCGAACCCGATGCCGCCGGAGACGGCGCCGCCGAGGTCGGTGAGGATGTCGCCGAAGAGGTTGTCGGTGACGATCACCGAGTACTGCTGCGGGTTCTGCACGAAGTGGATGCACGCCGCGTCGATGTGCTGGTAGCCGGTCTCGACGTCGGGGTGCTCGGCGGCGACCTCCTGGAACGTGCGGTCCCAGAGGTCGCCGGCGAAGGTGAGCACGTTGGTCTTGTGCACCAGCGTGAGGTGCTTGCGGTCGCGCCGCTCGGCGAGGTCGAAGGCGTAGCGGATGGCGCGCTCGACGCCCATGCGCGTGTTGACCGATCCCTGGGTGGCGATCTCGTGCGGCGTGCCCTTGCGGAGGAACCCGCCCTCGCCGGCGTAGGACCCCTCGGTGTTCTCCCGGATCACCTGGAAGTCGATCCCCTGCTCGGCCAGGAGGAACGGCCGCAGGTTGATGTACTGGTCGAACGCGAAGCGCATCTTCAAGATGATCCCCCGCTCGACGATGCCGCCCGGGATCTCACCGGGCGCACCGCCGACCGCGCCGAAGTAGATGGCGTCGAACCCACGCAGCTCTTCGAGCGTCTCGTCGGACAGCACCTCGCCGTCGCGCTTCCACCGCTCGGCACCCAGGTCGAAGTGGGTCGTGTCGAGCGCCACGCCTGCCGCCTCCATGACCTTCAGGCCCTCGGCGACCACCTCCGGGCCGATGTAGTCCCCTCCGATGACGGCGATCTTGTGGCTCATGGGCGCCGATTGCACCGCCGGCGCCGTCCCCGGGTCAACTCCGTGGCCCGCCCGGACCCTCGGTAGCGTGGTCGGATGCCCGAGACCCACGAGCTGACGCAGGCCGCGTACGACCGGCTCAAGGCCGAGCACGACGACCTCACCACGCGCGGGCGGGTCGACATCGCCCGCAAGATCGAGACCGCCCGCGAGCTGGGCGACCTGTCCGAGAACGGCGACTACCACGCCGCCAAGGA
>DASUEE010000171.1:0-5346 GCA_036275235.1 Acidimicrobiales bacterium
CGCAGGACGCGGCCGGCGGCGCCGGGCGTCTCGTTGTCGACGAGGTTGCCCATCACGGCCAACGTGATGTCGGCGACCTTCTGCGTCCCGACCGCGACCCGCAGCCCGTTGCGCAGGATCCACGGGTGGCCGATCAGGAACGAGAAGCGGCGGCCCGTGCGCAGGAAGGCGTCGAAGCGCTCGCCGATCTCGATGTCGTAGCGGGCCGGCGCCGTCGACGGGCTCTCGAGGAACAGGTCGGCGGCGAGCATCCCGGACTCGAGGCCGTAGTCGATGCCCTCGCCGTTCATCGGGTTGACGAGGCCGGCGGCGTCGCCGATGGCCACCCACCCGGGGCCGTGGCGCTTCACGGAGCTCATCGGCAGCCGCCAGGCGCGAGGGCGGTCGAGGTAGGCGCCGACGCCCCACTCGTCCCGAACGAGCGCCCGGTAGTCGTCGAGCAGGGTGTTCAGGTTCAGGTCGGTGAAGCGCTTCATCGTGCTCAGCGCACCCACGCCGATGTTCACGGTCCCGTCGCCGCAGGGGAACATCCACCCGTAGCCGGGGACCGAGATCCCGTTGCGGTCGCGCAGGGTGAGGCACGCCTCGAGGTGGCGGTCGTCGTGACGGGGGGACTCGACGTAGGCCCGGATCGCGAGGCCGAAGGGCTCGTCGGGGTCGCGCTCGGCGCCGAGCATGCGGGCGGCCTTGCCCTGGGCGCCGGCGGCGACGACGGTGAGGTCGGCGTGGACGGTTCGCTGACCGGCCGTGACGCCCCGCACCACGTGTCCGTCGAGGATCGGGAGGGCCTCGGTCTCGTAGACGAGCTCGGCGCCGGCCTTCTCGGCCGCGTCGACGAGGTGGGCGTCGAGGCGCTTGCGCGGCCACACCGCGCCGTGCGACGGGAAGCGGCCGTGGGCCGGCCAGGGGAGCTGGCGGCGCTGCCGGCCGGCGATCATCCGGAGCCCGTCGATGCGGTGGGCGCCGTCGAGGTCGATGTCGAGCTCCTGCAGGGCGCCGACGGCACGCGGGGTCAGCCCGTCGCCGCACACCTTGTCGCGGCCGTGCGGGCCCTTCTCGAACACGACGACGCGAGCGCCGGCGCGGGCCGCCCGGATGGCGGTGGCGGCGCCGGCCGGGCCGCCTCCGATGACGGCGATGTCGACGTGCTCCATCGCCCCATTCTCACGGGCGACGGGTCCCACGCCACAGTCAGCCCGGCGAGCCCACCTGCTTCTCCACCATGGCCACCCGCTCGTCGGTCCCGTAGGGAGCCAGCTCGCCCACCACCCGGAAGCCACGACGCTCGTGGAAGCGGAGCGATCGCGGGTTCGGCGGCACCACGTTCACCTCGGCGCACGCGACCGTCCGACCGGTGCCGGCGGCCCAGCGCTCGAACCGGTCGTACAGCTCGTCGGCGATGCCGAGGCCCCGCGCCGCCGGTTGGAGCGCGATGCGGTCGACGTAGGCGAACCGGTCGTGCCGCTCGGCGAACCAGCGGTAGTTCGGGCTCTCGTACGGCAGGCCCTCGGCCAGGCCCACGAAGACGCCGACGACGAGCCCGTCGAGCTCCACCACGTCGAAGGCGGTGGCGGAGGTCGCGAACAGCTCGAGCCTCGCGCCGTCGAGCGGTCCCACCTCGGGGACGTTCGCCGCGTTGACGGCGCGCAGCGCGCCGTCGTCCGCCGTGGTGCGCGCTCGGATCTGCCAGGCGGCCATCGCCGGAGCCTGCCATGAGGTCCGGCGATGGCCGACAGCGGGTCCGCCGCCCGGTCGTGGGCGCCCCAGCGCGCGCTGATCAGCGGCTGGCGAGCTCCTCGGCCAGCTGCTCCTTGTTCATGCTCGACCGACCGGAGATGTCGGCCTCCTTGGCCTTCTCGTACAGCTCGTCCTTGGTCAGGTCGAGCAGCTCCTCCTTGGAGGTTCCGGTGGCGTCCGGCGCCTCCGCGACCACGAACCGGTCGGGTGCGCCGCGGGAGACGTAGGTGCCGTCGGGCTGGGCGGCGGTGTCCCGCCAGGGCTCGCCCGGCGGGTCGGAGGGCGCACCGAACAGGTCGAACGCTTCCTCGACGGGGTCCTCGGACGGGAGAAGGGGGGTTTCCTCGTTCACGATCGCTCCTCGTGTGGGTGCCCCTGCGGGCAGGGGCGGGCGTGTTCGGTACCTACCCGATCGGGCCACGTCGGATGCGGGTCGGAGCTCGGCGGTACGGTCGCCGGCATGACCGATGTCGGGTTCCGGGGGATCACCGTCGCCGAGGTGGCGGCCGAGGTGCGGACGGGTTCGCGCGCCGCTCGCGAGCAGGTGGAGCGGGCGCTGTCGGCCATCGACGCGCTCGACCCCACGCTGCACGCTTTCGTGGTGGTCGACGCCGATCGAGCGCTCGACGCGGCCGATGCGATCGACCGCCGGGTTGCCGCCGGCGAGGACCCCGGCCCGCTCGCCGGCGTCCCGGTCGCGGTCAAGGACATCGAGGACGTCGAGGGCCTGGTGACCACCCACGGCTCGGCGCTCCACGTCGACGACGCCCCTGCGGCGCGGGACAGCGAGCACGTCGCCCGGCTCCGAGCCGCCGGGTGCATCGTGGTCGGCAAGACCAACACCCCGGAGTTCGGCTGGACGGCCGACACGTCGAACGTCGTCTTCCCCGGCACCGTGAACGCGTGGGACCCGTCACGGAGCGCGGGCGGCTCGTCGGGCGGGTCCGCCGCTGCCATCGCCTCCGGCATGGTGCCCCTGGCCACCGGCTCCGACGGCGGCGGCTCGATCCGCATCCCCAGCGCCGTCCACGGGCTCAGCGGCATCAAGACCTCGCTCGGGCGCATCCCCGGAGGCGGAGCCACCGCACCTCGCTGGATGCACCTGTCCACGAAGGGTCCGATGGCGCGGCGGATCCGCGACGTCGCCCTCGCCCTCGACGCGGTCGTCGGCTTCGACCCCACCGACCTGCACTCGCTCCCCCCGCACCACGGTGCGTCGTGGAGCGATTCCCTCGCCGACCTGCTCCCGCCCCGGCGGGTCCTGTGGTCGCCGGACCTCGGCTACGCCCGGGTCGATCCCGAGGTCGCGTCGGTGTGCCGCGGCGCCATCGACCGGCTCGCCGGTGCGGGCACGGAGGTGGTGGAGGTCGACAGGGTCTTCGACCACGATCCGGGGCTCGACTGGGCGACCGTCGCGTTCAACGCCATCCTCCGGCGCGTCGAGCACCACCGGGGCACCGACGCGTGGGACCGGCTCACGCCCGGGCTGCGCGAGATGTTCGGCCTGGTCGAGGGGCGCTCCGGCACCGACGTGCTCCGCGCCATCGACGCCGGTCACGCCCTCAACCACCGCCTCGTCGAGCTGCTGCACGGCGGTGCCGTCCTGCTCTGCCCCACGGTCGCCGGCCAGACCGGCGCCGCCGGTGAGCCGGGCACCGTCGAGGGGGAGTCCACCATGGGTTGGGTCTCGTTCACGTACCCGTTCAACATGACGGGGAGCCCGGCCGGCACGGTGTGCGCCGGCCACACGGCCGACGGCATGCCCGTCGGCCTGCAGGTCGTCGGTCCCCGCTTCGGCGATGCCGTCGTGCTGCGGGTGCTGGCGTTCCTCGAGGACCTCCTCGACGTCGACACCGTGGCCCCCCTCCACTGGACCTGAGCCAGCGGAACGTCCGGCCCGCTCCCCCGCGAGGGAGCGATCTGCACACCTGATCCCAGATCTGCTGCACGAAGTGGTTGTGGATCGGTGTGATCTCCGTCACCATGGAGACGTGCGCGAGCTGACGGTCGAGCTCCCGGCCGACCACCCCGGCGTCCACGACCCCGAGTACCGCGAGCGCCGCGCCCGCATCGCCGACGTGGGCGCCCGGCACCACCCGGGCGACCCGATCCCGGACGTCCGCTACACCGCCGAGGAGGACGCCGTGTGGGCGACGGTGTCGGGCGAGCTGCAGGTCCTCCACCAGCGCTTCGCGTCCGAGGAGGTGCGGCGCGGCATCGAGCGCCTCGACCTGCCGACGGACCGGGTGCCGCAGCTGCGCGAGGTCGACGCGCGCCTCGCCGACCTGTCGGGCTTCCACATCCGACCCGTGCCGGGCCTGGTGCCCACGCGCGAGTTCTACGGCGCCCTCGCCGAGCGGACCTTCCTGTCGACGCAGTACATCCGCCACCACTCGGTGCCCTTCTACACACCCGAGCCCGACATCGTGCACGAGATCATCGGGCACGCCACGATGCTGGCCTCCCCCCGCCTCGCCGACCTGTACCAGGCCGCGGGCCGAGCGTCGCTCCGGGCCCGCTCCGAGGAGGCGCTCGAGCTGTTCAGCCGCGTCTTCTGGTTCACGCTCGAGTTCGGGGTCGTGCACGAGGCCGGCGAGGTGCGCGCCTACGGCGCCGGCCTCCTGTCGTCGTACGGCGAGATCCAGGTGTTCCGCGAGGCCGAGATCCGGCCGTGGGACCTCCGGGCGATGGGCACAACCGCCTACGACATCACGCACTACCAGCCGCTGCTCTTCGCCGCCGAGAGCACCGAGCACCTGCTCGTCGAGCTGGGCGCGTTCTTCGACTCCTACGACGACGACACCTACCGGAGGTTCACCGCATGACCACCGTCGCCCACTCGCCGGTCACCGAGGCCCCCGCGGCGCACCTGCTCGGCTGGGACTGCATCGAGTGGTGGGTCGGGAACGCCCGCAGCACGGCCGGCTTCCTGATGTCGGCGTTCGGGTTCCGTTGCACGGGGTACGCCGGCCCGGAGTCGGGCGTCCCCGACAAGGTGAGCTACGTGCTCGAGCAGGGCGACGTGCGGTTCGTGGTCAGCGGTGCCCTCGATGCCCGCTCCCCCATCGCCGAGCACGTCCGGCGCCACGGCGACGGCGTGCACGACCTGGCGTGGGTGGTCGACGACGTCGACGCCACCTTCGCCGCCGCCGTCGCCCGTGGCGCCACCCCGGTGCGCGAGCCGTGGGCCGAGCAGGACGAGCTGGGCACGCTGCGCCTCGCGCAGATCGCCACCTACGGCGAGACCGTGCACACCTTCGTCGACCGAGGCCGCTACGGCGAGGGCTCCGGCATGCGCCGCCTCGAGCCCGGCTTCCACGACGAGCGCCTCCCGCCGGCCCCGGTGGGCCCCGCCGTCGGGCTCACCGCCATCGACCACGTCGTCGGCAACGTCGAGAAGGGCGCCCTCGAGCGCTGGGTGGGCTTCTACGCCGACGTCCTCGGGTTCGACCAGCTCGTCCACTTCGACGACGCGCAGATCTCCACCGAGTACTCCGCCCTCATGTCCACCGTGGTCTGGGACGGCTCGAAGGTCGTCATGCCGATCAACGAGCCGGCCGACGGCCTGAAGAAGAGCCAGATCCAGGAGTACCTCGACTGCTACGACGG
>DASUEE010000172.1:0-8921 GCA_036275235.1 Acidimicrobiales bacterium
GGGGGGCGACCATCGAGCCGTTCTACCACCGGGTCGGCGTCCGAACGTGTGGGAGCGGCGCGACCCGGCACCGGTAGCCTCGCCGCCATGTCCGCGAGCCCAGATCCCACGCTGTTCGACAAGATCGTCAACCTCTGCAAGCGCCGCGGCTTCGTCTTCCCCTCGGCCGAGATCTACGGCGGCTTCCGGTCGACCTACGACTACGGGCCCCTCGGCGTCCTGATGCTCCGCAACGTGAAGGACGCCTGGTGGCGCGCGATGGTGCAGCAGCGCCACGACGTCGTCGGCCTCGACGCCTCGATCCTGAGCCCGCCCCCGGTGTGGGAGGCGTCCGGCCACCTCGCCAACTTCACCGACCCGCTCGTGGACTGCAAGGAGTGCAAGGAGCGCTTCCGCCTCGACAAGCTCGAGGATCCAGGCACGTGCCCGAGCTGCGGCGCCAAGGACAGCTTCACCGAGGCCCGCCACTTCAACCTGATGTTCAAGACGCACGCCGGGCCCGTGGAGGGCTCCGGCCACGACGTCTACCTGCGGCCGGAGACCGCGCAGGGCATGTTCCTGAACTTCAAGAACGTGCTCGAGACGTCGCGCAAGAAGCCGCCCTTCGGCATCGCCCAGGTGGGCAAGTCCTTCCGCAACGAGATCACCCCGGGGAACTTCGTGTTCCGCACCCGCGAGTTCGAGCAGATGGAGATGGAGTTCTTCGTCCCGCCGGCCGAGGCGCAGCAGTGGTACGAGTACTGGTGCGCCGCCCGCTACGACTGGTACGTCGAGCACGGCATGCCCGAGGACAAGCTCCGGCTCCGACCGCACGACGCCGACGAGCTCAGCCACTACAGCTCGGGCACGTCCGACGTGGAGTTCCTGTTCCCGTGGGGCTGGGACGAGCTGGAGGGCATCGCCAACCGCGGGGACTTCGACCTCACGCAGCACGCCACCCACTCGGACACGAAGCTCGAGTACTTCGACCAGGCGTCGGGCGAGCGCTACGTGCCCCACGTCATCGAGCCGGCCGCCGGCGCCACCCGCACGGCGATGGCCTTCCTGATGGCCGCCTACGACGAGGAGGTGGTGAACGAGGAGCAGCGCACCGTGCTGCGCTTCCACCCGCGCATCGCGCCGTACCAGGTCGCCGTGCTGCCGCTGTCCAAGAAGGACGAGCTGGTCGGCGTCTCCGACGAGGTCCTCGGCCTGCTGCAGCCGCACTACATGTGTGACTTCGACGTCACCCAGGCCATCGGCCGCCGCTACCGCCGCCAGGACGAGATCGGAACGCCCTACTGCGTGACGATCGACTTCGACACCCTCGAAGACCGCGCGGTCACGATCCGCGAGCGGGACTCCATGGACCAGGAGCGCGTGCCGATCGCCGGCCTGCGCGAGCGGCTCGGGGAACGGCTGGGGTTCTGAGCGGGCCTCGGGTCAGCGCCCGACGGGTCCGTCGACCAACCAGGCGCCGCCCTGGCGCACCATGTCGAGGCGGTAGTCCTCGCGCTGGCCGTCGTAGAGCAGCGGGACGGTGACCGTTCCGCCGTCCACCTCGGGGTCGCCGACGATCTCGACGTCGTGGCCGAGCCAGAACGCCTCCCACTGCTCCCGGTCCTGCTGGGACTGGAAGCGCGGGGTCGTCATCGCCCACGCCTCGTCGAGGTCGTCGGCGTCGAGCGTGCGCAGGTAGGTGACCGCGGCGTCGGCGGCGCCCTCCGAGCTCGCTCCCTCGTCGGCCGGCGCCGCCGGCTCCTCGGTGGTGGTGGGCGCGTCGGTGGTGGTGGGCTCCTCGGTGGTCGCCGGCGGCTCCGTCGACTCGGTGGTGGGCGCGGTGGTGGCCGCCTCGGCCGGCTCGGCGGTGGTCTCGGTGGTGGCGGTGCCACCCCCGTCGTCGTCGGCCATCCCGGCCACGACGAACAGCCCGACTGCCAGGACGACCACGGCGAGCACCCCCAACCAGAGCGTGCGACTGCCGGGTCCGCCCGGACCACCCGCGGTCGCCAGCGGTGCGCGGGCCGGTCGCCGGCTCGGGGCCGCGGCCGGGCTGGTCGCGGGCTGCACCCGCGTGGCGCCGACGTCGTGGACCGGCGCGGCGGGCAGCACCTGGGTGTCCGTGACCTCCCCGGGGGGCCCGGGTCGGGCGAGCGCCTCCGTGGCCCGCTGGAGCTCGAGGCGGAGCGTGGCGGCGTCGGGTTGGCGGCGGGCGGGGTCGCGCGAGATCGCCCGCTCGACCACGGCCGCCAGCGGGCCCGGCACGCCTGCGGCGGCGAGCGGGGGCGGATCGTCCTCGAGCGCTCGGCGCACCGAGGCCGCGAGGTGCTCGCCCGGCACCGGGGGGTGGGGGGCGCGCCCCGTGAGGCAGGCGTAGAGGGTCGCGCCGAGGCCGTAGACGTCCGTGGCCTCCGTCGCCTCGCCACCCGCCAGCACCTCGGGCGCCGCGTAGGAGACCGTGGCCTGGAGCGAGCCGGTGAGGGTGGCGGTGACGTCCTGGAGCCGCGCGATCCCGAAGTCGGTGAGCTGCGCCTCGCCGTGGGCCGTGCACAGCACGTTGTCGGGCTTGACGTCGCGGTGCAGGACGCCGGCGGCGTGGACGGCCACCAGGGCGCCGGCCAGCATCGTGCCGATCCCGGCGACCTCCGCGGGGTCGAGCGCACCCTCGTGCCGGAGCCGGTCACCGAGGGTGCCGCCGGGAACGAGGGGCATGACCAGGTAGCTGGTGCCGTCGTCGAGGGTGCCCGCATCGAACACGGGCACGACGTTGGGGTGGTTGGTCAGCCGCCCGATGGCGGCGACCTCGCGCTCCCAGCGACGGCGGGTCTCGCTGTCGGTGCCGCCGGCGGACACCACCTTCACCGCGACGGGACGGTCGAAGGCGACCTGGCGGCCCCGGTACACGACCCCGGAGCCACCGGTGCCGATGACGTCGAGGAGCTCGACGCCCGGGAGCTCGGGGGCAGCACGCGCGCTCATGCCAGGGGCACCTACCCAACCGTGGCGCCGGTGTGCCAGATCCGTCGAGTCGGGGTCAGACGGGCTGCGGGTCGCGGTCCCGGGGTGCGGCCCGGGCCGGCACACCGGTGCCGCCGATCCGTCGCACCCCGATGGCGAAGGCGGCGAACCACCCGGCGGCCGTGAGGGCGAGGTAGCCGTGGACGATGGGGGAGAGCCACGGCGTGTCGCCCTCCTCGGTCTCGCGCAGCAGGTACTGCGTCTCGGCCGCGAAGTCGATCGTGCGGTCCTCGGCGGGGATCTCGGGCTCGTCGATCTCGGTGTCCTCCGGGAACCAGATCGGGACGGCCATCAGCTCGTCGCCGGCACGGTGCAGGCGCACGATGGTCTTCCAGAGGCCGTCGATCGGCACCGGAGCCTCGGACCGGTACACCCCGGGCTCGACCTCCTCCATCTCGGCGAGGACCAGACCGCCGCCCTGCCAGGAGCTGGCCTGGAACCAGTGGGCGTCCTCCGCGGCGTCGGCGGGGGTCAGCTCCACGGTGACGAAGGCACCCTCCGCCTCCACCTCCTCGGCGCCGAACGTGGTGACGCCCACCCGTTCGAGGGTGACATCGGCCCGCACCTCGCCCACGCCGCGGGGCAGGAACCACAGCACCGGGACGACGGCGAGGGCGAGCCCGGCCCCGACGGCGACCCGGCTCAGCGGTCGCCCGGCACGAGCCCACGGGAAGGCGGTGGCGAAGCCGGCGCCGAGCACCGCGCACCCGACGGCGCCGACCACCGAGGTGGCGACCGCGTACGGCACGAGGCTGGCGCCCCACGGCTGGTGGGCACCGGCGTTCCAGGCCCACTCCCCGGCGAGCCCGATGGTGCCGATGCCGAGGCCGGACGCGACGGCGAAGCGCAGCCGCTGCTGCGTCCCGAGCCAGCGGGCGACGGCCTCGATGACCAGCGCCGACACGACGAAGGTCGCGCCGTGGCGGGTGTCGACCGGCCCGCCGCTCGGACCGAGCTGCGCGAACTGCGTCACGGCGTAGACGACGGCGATGAGGAGGGCACGGCCGGGCCCGAGCACGATCCGGATGGCGACCAGGCCGAGGCCCGCCGCCATCGAGATCAGCATCGGTTGGAAGACCTGGGCGAACTGGGGGACACCGAAGCTGAACTCGCCCTGGCTGGCGACGAGGCCCTGCAGGGTGAGCCAGGCGGCGAGCCCGTGCAGGAAGCGCGACCAGCCCGAGTCGCCGGGGCGGACGCCGGCGTCGGCAAGCACGAGCCAGCCCGCCAGGCCGGTGAAGCTGGCGCCCAGGATCATCAGCATGTGCGTCGGGCTCCACATGGTCACGTCCACGCCGAAGGCGGCGTGCCACACCTCGTCCATGGGGAAGCCCGAGACCGCCCCGACTCCGAGCGCCCCGAGCGGGAGCATCGACCACGGCACCCGGAAGCCGGCGACGCGCCAGCCCCGCTCCCACCCGTCGAGCGTCGCGACGATCGTGCCGAACACGGCGGCGGAGAGGATGCCGACCAGCCCGAGCAGGATCCCGGTGTGCGGGGCGGTGAACAGCTCGTCGTCGCGCCCGAGCGCGATGTGCCAGGCGACGTCGCTGTAGAAGCCGACGCCGGCGACCAGGAGGGCGAACAGCGACTGCCCGACCGCGATGGCGGCCCACCCGGGGATGCCGGTGATGCGGGTGAGGCCCCGGCCGATGCGCTGGAGGATCCCGAGCGGGAAGCGGTCGTCGTCGCGGGCGCCGCCGAGCCACCAGAGGACTCCGACCACGACCAGGTAGCCGACGAGCAGGGAGGTGATCGGCGTCCACGAGGCCAGAGCGCTCCCGCCCAGCGTGCCCGACTCCGCGGCGAGGACCGAGACGTTCATGTTACCGAGGGTAACAGCCTGGAGGGGTCCCGGCAAGGGGTGCGCCCGTCATCTGACCCGGGCCCCCACCGCTGGGTATGGTCGCCCGGTGCTGACGATCCTCGCCGCGTCCGAGTCGAGCTCGACCTCGGACGACTTCGTCTCCTTCGACGTCCCCATCTGGGTGTGGGCGGTGTTCGGCGTCGTCGTGCTGGCGATGCTGCTGGTCGACCTGCTCGTGGTCCACCGCGAGGCGCACGCCGTCACCACCAGGGAGGCGGCCATCGAGTCGGCCGTCTGGATCAGCATCGGCCTGGCGTTCGGTCTCGTCATGCTGGCCTGGCAGGGTGGCGACGCCGCCGGCGAGTACTACGCCGGATACCTCATCGAGAAGTCGCTCAGCATCGACAACGTCTTCGTGTGGGCGCTGGTGATGAGCTACTTCGGCGTCCCGCAGAAGTACCAGTTCCGGGTCCTGTTCTGGGGCATCTTCGGGGCTCTCGTGCTGCGGGCGATCTTCATCTTCGGCGGCGTCGCGATCCTCGAGCGCTTCCACTGGGTCATCTACGTCTTCGGCGCGTTCCTGCTGTTCACCGCCATCCGGCTGCTGCGGCCCACCCACGACGACGTCCACCCCGAGGACAACTTCATCCTTCGCCTCGTGAACAAGGTCGTGCCGTCGACGCCGGACTACGACGGGCAGAAGCTGTTCACGCGGGTGAACGGCCGGCGACTGGCGACCCCGCTGTTCGCCGTCCTCGTGGTGGTCGAGTCCTCCGACGTCATCTTCGCCGTCGACTCGATCCCCGCAATCCTCGCCGTGAGCCGCGAGGAGTTCATCGTCTTCTCCTCGAACGCCTTCGCCATCCTCGGGTTGCGGGCCCTGTACTTCCTGCTGGCGGACCTGCGGAACAAGTTCCGCTACCTGCAGCAGGGCTTGGCAGTGGTGCTCGCGTTCGTCGGCATCAAGATGCTGATCAGCGAGTGGTACCACATGCCCACCTACCTCTCGCTCGCCGTGATCGCCGTCGTGCTGACGGTCGCGATCGTCGCCTCGATCAAGAACCCGCCCGAGGAGGGCGAGGAGGTGGACGTGTCCACGCACGGCATCCCGGGCCGCCGCACTCCCCACGCCGACTCGCCGCCGCCGGCGGAGTAGAAACACCCCGAGTGGGCATCGTCGACGAGGACATCGCCAGGGTCCGCGCCGCCACCGACATCGTCGCCCTCATCGGCGAGTACGTGCAGCTGCGCCAGGTGGGCTCGCGCTGGCGGGGCCTGTGCCCGTTCCACGCCGAGAAGACCGGCTCGTTCTACGTCAACGCCGTCGACGGGCTGTACCACTGCTTCGGCTGCCAGGCCTCGGGTGACGCGATCACCTTCGTGCGCGAGCAGGAGCACCTCGACTTCGTGCAGGCGGTCGAGCGGCTCGCCGCCAAGGCGGGCATCGCGCTCAACTACGACAAGCCCGGGGAGAGCAGGACGCGGGCCGAGCGCAAGCGCCTGGCAGACGTGCTCGCGGCCGCCGAGGACTGGTACCACCAGCGGCTGCTCTCCGCCCCCGACGCCGCCGGCGCCCGGCGCTACCTGCGCGACCGCGGCTTCGACGGGGACCAGGTCCGGGAGTGGCGCATCGGCTGGGCGCCCGACGACTGGGACGCGCTCGTGCGGGGGCTGCGCCTGTCGAAGAAGGACGCCGAGGAGACCGGTCTCGGTCGGCTCAACTCCCGCGGCCGGGTCAACGACTTCTTCCGCAACCGGATCCTGTTCCCGATCCACGACGCCGACGGGTCCACCGTCGGGTTCGGTGGCCGGATCATGCCGGGCGGCGACGGCGGCAAGTACATCAACACCCCCCAGACCCGCCTCTACGACAAGTCCCGCGTCCTGTTCGGGCTCGACCACGCCAAGACGGGCATCGTGGCCGCCGACGAGGTCGTGGTGTGCGAGGGGTACACCGACGTCACCGCCTTCTTCCGAGTCGGGGTGCCTCGCGCGGTGGCCACCTGCGGCACCGCGCTCACCGACGACCACGTGCAGCTCCTGCGGCGGTTCGCCCGCCGCATCGTCCTTGCCTTCGACGCCGACGCCGCCGGCCTGGCCGCCGCCGAGCGCTTCTACCAGTGGGAGGCCCGCTTCGACCTCGACGTGGTCGTGGCTGCGCTGCCGGCCGGAGTCGACCCCGCCGACCTCGCCCTGGAGTCTCCCGACCGCCTCGCCGAGGCGGTCGTCGGCGCCCGCCCCTTCCTCGAGTTCCGCCTCGCCCGCATCCTCGACGGTGCCGACCTCGATTCGGCCGAGCACCGCGCCCGGGCCGCCGAGGACGCGCTGGGTGTCATCGCCCAGCACCCGAACGACCTCGTCCGCGACCAGTACCTGATGCAGGTGGCGGACCGGTGCCGGCTCGACGTCGACCGCCTCCGCCGGCGGGTGGCCTCCGGCGACGTGCGCCGCCCACGGCCGCCCGAGCCGGCGAAGCGCCGGCGTGACGAGCGACCGGTGGAGGACGACCCCGGACCTCCGCCGCCCCCGGGGGACGAGGACCCCGGGCCCGGGCAGCCCGCACCTCCGCGCGGGCACCGACCTGGTCCGGGCCGTGACTCCTCACCTGCGGTCGAGGTGCTGCGCCTCGCCGTGAACCGGCCGCACGAGGTGGTGGACTGGCTGGACGACTCGCTCTTCGACGAGCAGCTGCACGTGGAGGCCTACCGAGCGCTGGTCGGCGCCACGACGATCCACGAGGCGATCGAGTCGGCTCCGGCCGACGTCGCCGCCTTCCTCTCCCGCCTGTCGGTCGAGGAGCCCGTCGACGATCCGCTCGACCCGGTCCTGCTCCAGGTGCGCAGCACCGGCCGACGGCTGCTGGCCGCCGAGCGCTCCGCCCGCGACCCGGACCTCGACCGCCTGACGAGGCTCGCCCGCCTGCTGGACCGGATCGGCCCCGATCCCGACGGGCAGGCCGCCGCGAGGGAGTTGCTATCGTTCGCCTCCCGGACGGGGGGCAGCTCATGAACGACATCGCCGAAGAACCGGCGGTACCGGACCACCGACTCGATGCCCTCGTCGACGCTGCCCGAGGCGCCGGCGAGCTCCACCTCGACGCCGCCCTCGTCGACCTCCGCGTCGAGCTGACGGCCGAGCTGCTCACCCGGCTGAAGGCGTCCTGCGAGCGCGCCGGCGTGCGCCTCGACGAGGACGTGCCGGTCGAGGTCGGCGAGTTCGAGCCCGACGTCGAGCCGTCGATCGCCGCCGACGAGCTGGCGCGGGTGCGGCCCCGCCGCGTGGCGGTGCGCAACCCGAAGGCCATCAAGCCCCCGGCCGGCGGCAGCAGCGACTCCGTGCGCCTGTACCTGCGCGAGATCGGTCGGGTCCCGCTGCTGAACGCCGCCGAGGAGGTCTCGATCGCCAAGCGCATCGAGGCGGGCGCCGTGGCTGCTTCCCGGCTGGCCGACCTCGCCGCCGTCGGCGAGCTCGACTCCCTGCCCTTCGAGGAGCGGCGCGCCCTGCAGCGCGAGGCCAAGGACGGCGACCGTGCCACCGACGAGCTCATCCAGGCGAACCTCCGGCTCGTGGTGTCGATCGCGAAGCGCTACGTCGGGCGAGGCATGCAGCTGCTCGACCTCATCCAGGAGGGCAACCTCGGCCTGATGCGGGCCGTGCAGAAGTTCGACTACACGAAGGGCTTCAAGTTCTCCACCTACGCCACGTGGTGGATCCGCCAGGCCATCACCCGGGCCATCGCCGACCAGGCCCGCACCATCCGCATCCCGGTGCACATGGTCGAGTCGATCAACAAGGTGCACCGCATCCAGCGCCAGATGCTGATGGAGCTCGAGCGCGAGCCCACCATCGAGGAGCTGGCCGAGCAGGCCGACCTCACGCCGGACCGGGTGCGGGAGATCATGCAGATCTCGATGGACCCGCTCTCGCTCGACTCGCCGGTGGGCGAGGAGGACGACTCCAACCTCGCCGACTTCATCGGCGACGTGAACGCCGACGCGCCGGCCGAGGCCGCGACCAAGACCCTGCTCAACCAGGCGGTGCTCGAGGCCCTCGAGGAGCTCAACGAGCGGGAGCAGGCGGTC
Organism: Acidimicrobiales bacterium; assembly: GCA_036275235.1. Taxonomy (GTDB): domain Bacteria; phylum Actinomycetota; class Acidimicrobiia; order Acidimicrobiales; family Salinilacustritrichaceae; genus Salinilacustrithrix. Next base: position 8,887 of record DASUEE010000172.1, read on the forward strand.
ATGCGGCTGCGCTTCGGCCTCGAGGACGGCCAAGC
>DASUEE010000173.1:0-9429 GCA_036275235.1 Acidimicrobiales bacterium
ACGGCGATGGCCGACGAGTTCAACCGGTCCGACCTGGCCACGGCCGAGATCGGTGGCGAGGAGACCTGCGTCGGGGTCGTCGTGCAGTCGAAGTCGTCCGGTGGGGCCGCCCAGCTGCTCGACGGCGGCTGGGACGAGGCAGCGGAGGGGCCGCTGCCGGTGATCTGGTCGCCGGCGTCCTCGGCGTGGCAGACGGTGCTGAACCAGCGCTTCTCCGCGTCGGGTCGCGAACCGATCGCGCTCGACGCCACGCCGTTCATGCTCACGCCGCTCGTGATCGCCATGCCGGAGCCGATGGCCCAGGCCCTCGGATGGCCCGACGAACCCATCGGGTGGGGCGACGTGCTCGGCCTCGCCCGCTCCCAGCAGGGCTGGGCGGACCTCGGGCACCCCGAGTGGGGCGCGTTCCGCCTGGGCAAGACGAACCCGAACTTCTCCACGTCCGGGCTGTCGGCGCTCATCGCCCAGACCTACGCCGCCGCCGGCAAGCGCGACGGGCTCTCGGCCGAGGACCTCCGCAAGCCCGAGGTCGTCCAGTACGGGACGGACGTCGAGACGGCCGTCGTGCACTACGGCGACACCACCCTGACCTTCATGAACAACTGGTACCGCGCGGACCAGCGCGGCAACCCGTACGCGTACACCTCGGCGGCTGCCGTCGAGGAGAAGTCGGTCATCGACTACAACACCGGCAACCCCGACGGCGTCGTGCAGCAGGGCGAGCAGCCCCGGCCGCCCCGGGTGCCGCTCGTCGCGATCTACCCCGAGGAGGGCACGCTCTACTCGGACAACCCGCTCATCGTCCTCGACGCCGACTGGGTCGACGATGCCGAGCGGGCAGCCGCCGCCCGCTTCGTCGAGTTCGCGCAGCGGCCCGAGAACCAGCGGCGCGTGCTCGAGTACGGCTTCCGTCCGGGCAACCCCGATGTCGAGGTGACCGCGCCGATCGACCGGTCGAACGGCGTCGATCCGACCCAGCCCCAGACCCTCCTCGAGGTCCCCACGCCCGAGGTGACCGTGGCGGTCCTCGACGCCTGGGCGACGCAGCGCAAGGGCGCGCGGGTGACGCTCGTGGTCGACGTCTCCGGCTCGATGGGCGAACCCGCCTCCGACGAGGGTCCCGAGACCAAGCTCGACCTGGCGAAGGCGGCAGCGGTGGAGGCGCTCGACCAGTTCAAGGACGACGACGAGGTCGGGCTGCGCATCTTCACGACCGACCTCGACGCCGAGGGCTCCACGTTCGTCGACCTGCTGCCGCTCAGCCGGGTCGGCGACGTGCGCGAGCGGCTCGCCACCTCGATCCGCGGCCTGCTGCCGCTGAACGGGACGCCGCTGTACGACGTGGCCCGGATGACGTACCGCCAGCTCGCCGACGGCTACGACCCCTCCCGGATCAACGCCGTCGTCCTGCTCACCGACGGCCGCAACGACGACGGCGACTCCAGCGACGACCGTCGCCAGCTCGACGAGCTGCTCAGCACGCTCACGGCCGGGTCCGAGGGTGCGTCGAGCCGACCGGTGCGCCTGTTCCCCATCGCCTACGGCCGCGACGCCGACCTGCCGACGCTGCGGCTGATCGCCGAGGCGTCGAGCGGCGCCGTGTACGACGCCAGCGACCCCCGGTCGATCGACAAGGTGTTCACGGCCGTCATCAGCAACTTCTAGGCGGTCGCCCCGGGCTCACCGGCGCCCCACGGGGCCGTCGGTAGCCTGCCGGCGATGCCCCGGATGTCCTTCCGCGACCGGTTCCTGACGCCGCCGGTCGCCCGGGCGATGTTCTCGCCCTCGGGGATCCTCCTCGCCGGCGCGGGCGCCGGCCTGGCGATCGCCACCGGGCTCCCGCTGCTCGTCGCCCCCGTCGCCGGGGTCGCCGCATGGGCGGCACGGGTGCTCGCCGCCGTCCCCCGGCAGCGCCCGGCGGAGCGGATCGACCCCTTCACCGTGCCGGAGCCGTGGCGCCGCTTCGTCGTGGAGGCGCTCAAGGCCCAGGTCCGGTACCGGCAGGCGATCTCCGGAGCGCAGGCCGGGGCCATCCGCGAGCGTCTCGAGTCGATCGGGGCGAGGATCGACGACGGGGTGGAGGAGGCGTGGCGCATCGCCCGCCGGGGCGCCCAGCTCGAGGAGGCCCGGGCCACCATCGACGACGCCGAGATCCGGCGGGAGCTCGGCGCCGTCACCCGCGCTGGCTCCGGAGCGGCGGAGCCGGGGTCGGCGGCGGAGCGGACCGCCGTCGCGCTGCGGTCCCAGCTGGAGGCGGCCGCCCGCCTCGATGCCACCATCGACGACGCCCGCAGCCAGCTCCGGCTGCTCGACGCCCGCCTCGACGAGTCCGTGGCCCGGGCCACCGAGCTCAGCGTCCGGGTGGGCGACGTCGACGAGCTGGGCCCGGTCGGAGCCGACGTGGAGGGGCTGGTCCAGGAGATGGAGGCCCTCCGCCTCGCCCTCGAGGACGTCACGCAGGGCACCGACGAGCAGGCCGCGGGCGGGTGACCGCTCCCACCAGCCGCCGCGGCGAGCGGCGGGCCCGCGGCGTGGCGGGCGAGCCGGGCGGGAGCAGCGAGCGCCAGGGCAGCCAGGGCAGCAGCGGCGCACTGCTCGTCGGCGCCGGGATCCTCCTGTCGCGCCTGTCGGGGTTGGTCCGCGAGGTCGTCACCGCCGGGTTCCTCGGCGTCGGCGTCGCCTCCGACGCGTTCAAGGCTGCGCTGCGCATCCCCAACCTGCTCCAGAACCTGCTGGGCGAGGGCGTGCTCTCCGCGTCGTTCATCCCCGTGTACTCGCGCCTGCTCGACACCGACGAGGAGGAGGCCGGCCGCACCGCGGGCGCGATCGCCGGGATCCTCGCCGCTGCGGTCTCGGTCCTCGTGCTCGTGGGCATGGCCGCCGCCCGGCCGCTCACGATCCTGCTCACGCCCGGCTTCCGCGACGACCCGGACAAGCTCGACCTCACCGTCGACCTGGTGCGGGTGATGTTCCCCGGCGTCGGCCTCCTGGTCCTGTCGGCGTGGTGCCTCGCGATCCTCAACTCGCACCGCCGCTTCTTCCTCTCCTACGTCGCCCCGGTGCTCTGGAACGTCGCCCAGATCGTGGTCGTCGCCGCGGTCGCGATCGGCGGCTCCACCCCCGTCAGCCTCGCCAACGCCCTGGCGTGGGGCGTGGTGGTCGGCGGGTTCGCGCAGCTGGTGGTGCAGCTGCCCACCGTGCGCTCCCTCGTCCCGGACCTGCGGCTCTCCCTCGACCGCACCCGGCCGGCGGTGCGCGACGCCCTGGGCCGCCTCGGACCGGTGATCTTCGGTCGCGGCGTCGTGCAGATCTCCGGGTACGTCGACCTCGTGCTCGCCAGCCTGCTCGCCACCGGCGCCGTCGCCGCCGGCACCTACGCGCAGGTGCTGTACCTCCTCCCGGTGTCGGTCTTCGGCATGAGCGTCGCCGCCGCCGAGCTCCCAGAGCTGTCCCGCATGGGCCCCGAGGAGCGCACCCAGCTGGCCGAGCGGATCGAGCAGGGACTGCGCCGCGTGGCCTTCTTCGTGGCGCCGACGGCCGTCTTCTACGTCGCCCTCGGCGAACCCCTCGTCGGAGCGCTCTACGAGCGCGGCGAGTTCGAGACCGCAGCGACGCGCCAGGTCTGGTTCGTGCTCGCCGCCTACGCCCTCGGCCTCCTCGCCACCACCGGCAGCCGCCTGCTCCAGAACTCCCTCTACGCGCTCGACGACCCGCGCACGCCGGCGCGGATCGCCCTGGTGCGTGTGGTGGTGTCGAGCGTCGTGGCCCTGGCGGTGATGTTCCCGATGGACCAGCTCGTGCTCGTCGGCACCGCCGTGCGCACCAGCGGCGACGTCCCCGGCGCCGAAGACCTCTTGCACCTGGGTGCCGTCGGCATCGCCCTCGGCTCGGCCGCCGGCGCCTGGGTGGAGGTCCTGCTCCTGCGGCTGGCCCTGCGCTGGCGCGTCGGCGAGCTGGACCTCGGCGGCGGCTCGCTCGGCGTGCTCGTGACCGCCGCTCTCGTCGCCGGCGCCGCCGGGCGCGTGGTCGACCTCCTCCTCTCGGGGATCCCGACCGCCCTGCTCGCCGCGGTCACCCTCGGCGTGGCCGGCCTCGTGTACCTCGGGCTCACGACCGTCCTCGGCTTCCCGCTGCGGACGATGCTGGGTGCCGGGGCGCGCCGCCGCTGAAGCCCTCTACGATCCCCCGCATGCTGAAGCTGCTGAAGCGCTGGTGGAAGTACCTCGTGGCGAGCGGGGGGTCGTCGTTCAACGAGCGCGCCGATCCCAAGATCCAGCTCGAGCAGGCGATCGCCGAGGCCCACGAGCAGCACAAGCGGCTGACCCAGCAGGCGGCGAACGTCATCGCCAACCAGAAGCAGACCGAGATGCGCCTGAACCGGGTGATGGAGGACCTCGAGAAGGTCTCGGCCAACGCCCGCCAGGCCGTGATGATGGCCGACCAGGCGCAGAAGTCCGGCGACTCGGCCAAGGCCGCCGAGTACACGAACGCCGCCGAGTCCTTCGCCAACCGCATGATCGCCCTCGAGGGCGAGGTCGAGGACCTCAAGGCCCTGCACTTCCAGGCGTCGGAGGCCTCCGTGCAGGCCAAGACCGCAGTGCAGCAGAACTCCCTGGCCCTGCAGAAGAAGCTGTCCGAGCGGCAGTCCCTCCTCGGCAAGATCGACCAGGCGAACATGCAGGAGGAGATGAACAAGGCGATGGCCCAGCTCTCCGCCACGGTCGGCGAGGACGTGCCGACCCTCGAGGAGGTCCGGTCGAAGGTCGAAGCTCGCTACGCCAAGGCCAAGGGCATGTCGGAGCTGCAGGGGTCGACGGTCGAGGGGCGCATGCTCGAGGTCGAGCAGGCCGCCATGAACGTCGAGGCCCAGAGCCGCCTGGCCGAGATCAAGGGCCAGCTCGGCATCGCCGCCGAGCCGGTCGCCGCCGAAGCCGTGCCGGAGATGCCGCAACAGGCAGAGACCCAGACGTCTTCCGACGGCACCGCTTCCTGAAACTGGCAGCCAGTTTTGACCTTGCCTACGGCAAGACCACCAGGTCGTCGCGGTGGACGACCTCGTGCGGGGCGCCTTCGGTGAGGTCGGCCGTGCGAGCGCCGGCGACGGCCCGGAGGCCGGCGGCGTCGTAGCGGGTGAGGCCCTTGGCGAAGGCCCGGCCGTCGGGGCCGGCGATCTCCACGGCGGCGTCGACGTCGAAGCCGCCCTTGACGTCGACCACCCCCGCCGGCAGCAGCGAGACGCCGCGCTCGAGCAGCGCCTCCCGGGCACCCTCGTCGACCACGATCGTGCCGGCCGCGCCGACGGCGAAGGCGATCCAGAGCTTGCGGGCCGGCAGGCGGTCCTTGCGAGGCTGCACCACCGTGCCGACGCCGGCGGACCGGGCCACGGCCTGGGCGAGCACGTCGTCGCGCGACGCCTGGGCGATCACGGCGCGGACGCCGGACCAGGCGGCGATCTTCGCGGCCGCCAGCTTCGAGGCCATGCCGCCGCTCCCCCGGTCGCTCCCGGCACCGCCGGCGAGCGCCTCGAGGCTGTGGTCGACCTCGAGAATCTCCTCGATGAGCGACGCCGACGCGTCGAAGCGCGGGTCGGCGGTGAGCAGGCCCGGCGCGTCGGTGAGGAGCACGAGCAGGTCGGCCCGGATGAGGTGGGCGACCAGGGCGGCGAGGCGGTCGTTGTCGCCGAAGCGGATCTCGTCATCGGCGATGGCGTCGTTCTCGTTCACCACCGGCACCACGCCGAGGTCGAGCAGGCGGCCGAGCGTCGAGCGGGCGTGGAGGTACTGCTCGCGGACCATGAAGTCGAGGGGTGCCAGCAGCACCTGGCCGGCCGTGAGGCCGTGGCCCGCCAGCTCCCGGTCGTAGACCGCCATCAGCCGGCTCTGCCCCACGGCGGAGACCGCCTGCAGGGTGACGGCGTCTCGGGGCCGGACGTCGAACTCCATGGCCGGCAGGCCGGCGGCGATCGCGCCGGAGGTGACCATCACCACCTGGTGGCCCGCCGCGCGGAGCGCCGCCACCTCGCGACAGAACTTGGCGATCGCGCCCTCGTCGATGGTGCCGTCGTCATCGGTGATCGACGACGAGCCGATCTTCGCCACCACGATCTGGCGGGTCGGTCCCCACTGCATCAGTCGGCCTCGTAGTCGAAGGAGAGCGACCCGATGTGCACGGTGTCGCCGGGCTTGGCTCCCGCGCGCGCCAGGGCGCGGTCGATGCCGAGGGACTTGAGGCGCCGGTGCGCCTCGTCGAGCGCCTCGGGGTTCGTGAGGTCGGACAGGCGGACGGCCCGGATCGCCTCCCGGCCGCGCACCTCCCAGTCGCCGGTCTCGTCGCGCACGACCTCGTAGCCCTCGCCCTCGAGGCGGTGCACCACGTAGGCCTCGCGCTCGGGCATCGCCTGCCGGGCGTCGGTGACCTCCTGCACCATGCGGCCGACCAGCTGCGGCACGCCGTCGCCGGTCACGGCGGCGATGCGAGGACCGTCCCACTCCCAGGTGCCCTCGTCGAGGTCGGCGCGCGAGCCGACCACGATGCGCGGGCGGGTGAGGAGCACGGGGTCGTAGTCGGCGAGCTCGCCGAGCAGGATGTCGACCTGGCGCTGGGGGTCGTGCATGGCCGTCGGGGCGAGGTCGGCGAGCACCACCAGCACGCGGGCCCGCTCGACGTGGCGGAGGAACTGGCGCCCCAGGCCCCGTCCCTCGGCGGCGCCCTCGATGAGGCCGGGGAGGTCGGCGACGACGATCTCGACGCCGTCGTCGGTGCGGACGACGCCGAGGTTCGGCTCGAGGGTGGTGAACGGGTAGTCGGCGATCTTCGGCTTGGCGGCGGAGATCACCGAGATCAGGGTCGACTTGCCGACGCTCGGGAAGCCCACCAGCGCGACGTCGGCCAGGAGCTTCAGCTCCATGCGCAGCCAGCGCTCCTCGCCCACCTCCCCCTGCTCGGCGAAGGCGGGGGCCCGGCGGCGGTTCGACAGGAACTTGGCGTTGCCGCGCCCGCCGATGCCCCCCTCGGCGGCGAGGAACCGGTCGCCCTGGTGGACCAGGTCCGCCAGGACCCGCCCCTCCTGGTCCTTGATCACCGTGCCCTCGGGCACCGGCACGACGGTGTCGGCACCCCGCCGGCCGTGGCGCTTCTTGCCCGAGCCGTGGGTGCCGTCCTCGGCCCGCCGGAAGGGGTGGTCCCGGAAGGCGAGCAGCGACGCCACGTTGTGGTCGGCCACCAGCCAGACGTCGCCGCCGCTGCCGCCGTCGCCGCCGTCGGGGCCGCCGCGGGGCACGTGGGCCTCCCGGCGGAAGGAGACCGAGCCGGCACCGCCGTCGCCACCCTTGACGTGGAGGCCGCACTCGTCGACGAACTGGGACACGGGACGACGATAGGGGTGTCGGTGGGGCGTGGGAGACTTCCCTCCGTGGCCCACCAGGACCTCGACCTCACCGAACGCGAGCGCCGCTGGGCGGCGACCATGGCCGGCCACCGTGCCGCCGGCGCCGCCGACGCGGTCCGCCACGCCCACGCCGACACCCACGCCGAGGTCGGCGAGGTCGAGATCGCCACCCGCGAGGTCCGCGAGGCTCGCGAGGACGATCTGCTCGCCCCCGGCGCCACGAGGTCGCGGGGGGCGGGACGGCGGGCGGTCGACGAGGAGCCCGACGCCTGGCGCACCTGCTTCGAGCGCGACCGCGACCGCATCGTGCACGGCACCGCCTTCCGCCGGCTCGCCGGCAAGACGCAGGTGTTCGTGTTCCCCGACGACCACCAGCGCACGCGGCTCACCCACGCCCTCGAGGTCGCCCAGGTGGCGGTGTCGGTCGCGCGGGCCTGCCGGCTGAACACGGCGCTCGCCGAGGCGATCGCCCTCGGGCACGACTGCGGGCACGGGCCCTTCGGCCACGCCTCCGAGGACGCCCTCGCCCCGTTCGTCGAGGGCGGGTACGACCACGCCACCTGGGGCGCCGACGTCGTGCTGGCGCCGCTGAACCTGTGCGCCGAGACGCTCGACGGCATCCGCAACCACTCGTGGTCCCGGCCGGCACCGAGCACGCCGGAGGGCGAGGTCGTCAGCTGGGCCGACCGGATCGCCTACCTGTGCCACGACTTCGAGGACGCGGTCCTCGCCGGCGTGGTGACCCCGGACGACCTCCCCGAGGTGGTGGCCGAGCGCTGCGGCCGCGACCGCCGCCGCCAGCTGCACACGCTCATCGAGGCGCTGGTCCGCACCACGGCCCGCACCGGCACCGTCGGCATGGATGCCGACCACACCGAGGCGCTCACCGCCTTTCGCAGCTTCAACTACGAGCGCATCTACCTGCGCGAGGAGTCCCGACGCCAGGCCCGGGTGGTCGAGCGACTGCTGCGGGCGCTGGTCGAGTGGTACCGGGCCGATCCGGGCCGCCTGCTGGCCGAGGGTCGCGATCTCTCCGACGTCGACCTCGACCGCGAGGTGGTGGCCTTCGTCGGCGGTATGACCGACCGCTTCGCGCACGAGCGCGCCCTCGCTCACCTCGGGTGGGACCCTGCCGACCTGCCGGTCGGCCTGGAGACCATCGATCGCTGACCGGGCCACCGGCCCACCCGCACCCCGGCGATGGCGCGGACGCACCATCGGGGAAGATCCGGGCGCGCGGCGAACATGACCCGATCGGCTCTACGCCGACCGGGCCACGGATCCGATCCCTCGGGGCATGGACGCCACCCCCCGCTCGGCTCGCCTGCTCGCCGCCCTCATCGCCCTCTGCCTCACCGCCGGCGGGATCGCCGCCGCCGCGGCCGGCGGGACGGCCGACGCCGGCGAGCTCGCCGCCGGCACGCCGCCGACCGGCGCGCTCGTGCCGGGAGACGGCTCGCTCCCGCCGGCCGCCGCCGCCGTGCCGCCGGCGCCCGTGGCTCCCCCGCCGACCGATCCTGCGTCGGTGCCCGCCCCCGCGGCCCCTGCCGCACCCGGGGCACCGGTGCCGGTCGCTGCGCCCGCCCCCGCCTCTCCTGCACCGCCCGCGCCCGCGCCCGCGCCGGCGCCGGCGCCGGCGCCGGCGCCGGCGCGCGCGGAGTCCGACGACGAGCGCATCGGGCGGGCGTTCACCGCCTCCGTCCCCACCTCCTGGCGCGACGCCGTCGCCACCCGCTTCGAGGTCATCGACGGGGAGTACTCGTGGGCCGACACCAGCGGGCTGATCCAGGTCAGCCGGGCGCGGCTCGCGGATCCGATCGAGGTCCTCGGCGACGTGCTGGCCCACGAGTTCGGGCACCTCATCGCCTTCCGCTACGGAAGTCAGGCCTACCTCGGTGCAGCGCCCGAGGGCTGGCCCGCCCCGACCCACCGGCCCGAGGAGGCGTGGGCGGACTGCGTGCAGCGGGCGTTCACCGGTCGGTCGAGCGCCTCGCACGACCTGTCGCCCTGCGACGGCGAGCGGCTGCGGTGGTCCCAGGCCT
>DASUEE010000174.1:0-3453 GCA_036275235.1 Acidimicrobiales bacterium
ACGTAGAGGACGGACGCGGCGACGTCGCCGCCGATGCCGGAGCGCTGCGAGGCCGTGCCGATGGCAAGGGTGACGCCGACGGCGAGCAGGACGGCCGCGAACGCAGCGGGGAGCAGGCGCCGGGCGCGCCGGGAGAAGAACCGTCCGAGGTCGATGGTGCCGTGCTCGGCGAGCTCGATCAGCAGGAGGCGGGCGATGAGGAAGCCGGACAGCGTGAAGAAGAGCGAGACGCCGAGGAAGCCCCCGCTCGCCCAGCTCCACTGCGAGTGGAACGCGAGCACGCCGAGCACGGCGAGTCCCCGCAACCCGTCGAGGCCGGGGAGGTGCGGGCTGCGCCGGTAGCGGCGCGGGGCGGGCTCGGCGGGAGCGGTCACGTGGCCTGGGGTCCCGGCGCCGGCCGTGCGCGGCGCTGGCGGACCACGTGCACGAGCTGCACCAGCGCGACCCCGGCGAGGACGCACACGACCGGTTCGGCGCTGGCGCGGAAGCGAGACGTGCCGTACGTCGCCACCGACGCGAGCACCACGGTGAGCAGGGGAGCCGCCAGCGGGTAGCGCACCATCCGGGCCCGCCCGAGCACGACGAAGCCGGCGAGCCCGACGAGGGCGACTGCGTACCAGGCGCCCATGCCGAGGGTGGCGAGCGTGCGGTTTCGCCGCTCGACCGCGACCTCGAGGTCGACGTGGCCGGCGGGGTCGTAGACCCCGAGCACGCGACCGGCCCGGGCGAGGGCCACCTTCGGCAGCTCGCCCCGGTTCTCGTCGATCTGCTCGAGGGCGAACTCCTGCAGCACCTCGCTGCGCTCCGACTGGTCCATGGCGCCGTAGCCCTCGGTGTTCCCCGCCACGTACGCGCCGCAGCCGAACTCCCAGTAGCCGAGGAGCGGCCCGTCGTAGACGGCGTCGCAGTTCGTGTAGGCGAGGGTGACGCCGAGGTTGGTGGACAGCACCACGGGCTCGTCGAAGCGCGTGAGGTTCCAGCCCACCCAGGGGGCGAGCAGGGCGACCGCCGCGGTCCCGGCGAGGACGAGCTGGGCGGCGCGCTGGCGGCGGTCGAGGTGCGACGTGCCGAGCACGGCCGGCACCGCGACGAAGAGCGACAGGAGGACCAGCTCGGGTCGCGCCAGCGTCGCGAGGCCGATCGAGCCGCCGAGCAGCGCGGCTGTCGCCGTGGTGCGCAGCTCGAGGTGCCGGTAGGCCGCCAGCAGGACGAGCAGCGTCGTCACCGTGCCGGTGGGCTCGGAGAGCAGGACGGAATCCCACGTGATCAGGTTCGGGTACAGGGCGACGAGGCCGGCCGCCACCAACCCGACGACCGGGCCGGCGACGCGCCGTCCCACGAGGCCCGACAGCGCGACCGCTGCGCCACCCAGGAGCACGCTGGCCACGAGGTGCGCTTCCACGCTGTCGAGGCCGACGAGGGACCAGCCGGCCAGGTACAGCACGTAGAGCGGCGGGTGGTCGGCGGCCTCGTTCCGCTCGCCGAGCTCGTACAGGTCGTAGGGGAAGATCATCCCCTCGCCGTCCGCGAGCAGGCGGGCGGCGTGGTGGTAGTAGTACGAATCGCCGGACACCGGGTCGTCGGCGACGGTGCCCAGGGCGTACACGAGCCGGATGGCGACGGCCACGGCGACGATCGCCAGCAGCCCCCAGCGGAACCACCGGTCCGTGCGGCGGCGCGGATCCTCGTCGGCGACTGCCGGGGCCGACACCGCGCGCGGACCCGCGCCGACGGGGTCGGTGCTCACCACGGGACCCGCTCCGCCGGTGCGACGACCTCCTCCTCCGCCTGTGCGGCAGCCGAAGGCCGGTCGGGGCGTGCCTCGTCCCGGCGCTCGCCCAGGCGGCGGAAGCGCAGGAGCGGGTGCTCGACGAGGTACCAGCTGGCGGCGGCGACGGCGACGGACGCCGGCACCACGATCGGCACGAGCAGCACGGCGGGGGTGGAGCCGATCGGTGCGTCGAGCCAGCGGGCCCCGGCACCGATCACGTCCAGGTGCCAGACGTAGATCCCGTAGGAGATCACGCCGAGCCACACGATCGGCGCAGTGCCGAGCACGCGGCCGACGTGGTCGCGCACCGCGCCCAGGGCCAGCGGCGCGACGGTGAGGAGGCCGACGATGCCGTAGAGCAGGTGGCGCGTGAGCTCCTGCGCGGCCGTCGTCTCCTCGAGGCCGCGGGGCAGCCCGAGCCGGGTCGAGACCACCCAGAACGCGAACGCGGCGCCGAGCCAGCACCAGCGACCGTGCCGCTCGACGATCGAGCGGATCCGCTCGGCAGGGCGGTGGCCGTCCGCGGACACGTCGACGAGCGCGACGCCCATCCCGAGGGCGAACAGGTCGGCGTTGGCCGGCAGCCATGCCCAGGCGATGGGCGCGATGCCCGGCTCGGCGAGCTGCAGCCAGGCACGGAACGCGACCGACGTGGCGTAGAGGGCGACGAGGCCCGCCCACTGCAGGGCCACCCGCCGGCGCTCGGGCAGCCGCCCGCTGATGCGACGCAGCGCCAGCGCGTAGAGCGGGAGCGCGAGGTAGAAGGACATCTCCGTGCACAGGCTCCACGCCTGCGTGATGCCGGACAGGGCCCGCTGGTCGTCGTAGATCTGGAGGAACCCGCCGTAGACGACGAGGTCGGTGAGGCTCCGGATCTTGTCGATGCCGAGCAGGAGGGGGATGCCGGCGAGGGCGAGCCAGTAGGCGGGCACGATGCGCAGGACCCGCCGCCACAGGTAGGCCCGGACACGCGGCGGCGCATCCCCCCTGAGCGTGCTGCGCACGAACGGGCGGTGCAGCAGGTAGCCGGACAGGACGAAGAAGATCGCCACGCCGATGTCCATGCGAGCGAGGTAGGCGCCGAGGTCGGTCGAGAACGTGGTGCCGGTGGCGAAGCCGAGGTGGGTGCCCATGACCGCGAAGGCCGCCACCGCCCGGAGCCCCTCCAGGCGCCGGTTGCGGGGGAGGTCGGCGACCGGGCCGGTCGGGACGAGCGCGCCGATCGGCGCGCTCGGGTCGTCTGGGGCCCCCAGCCCGCCGATCGGCGCGTTCGTACGGGCGGTCCGACCGGCGCGGTGGGCGACGAGCGCCGCGATGCCGGCGACGGCGAGCACCACGAGGGCCGGCTCGGCGGCGATGCGGAAGCGCTGGTTGCCGTAGGTGGTGGCGGCGGTGAACGTGGCCATCGCCGGCATGGCGACGAGCAGCGCCCAGGGGTGGCCGCGCCGGCGCAGCGCCCACGCCCCGCCGGCGGCGAGGGGCACCAGCGCGAGGCTGAACGCCCACCCCGCCCGCTGCACGCCGGCGCGGCGGCCCTCGGTGGCCTCCCACTCCAGCTGCGTGTCGAGGTCGTACAGGCCCCAGGAGCGCAGCACCCGGATCGTGGCGACACCCGGCAGCTGCGCGGGGTGGTCGAGGGCGTGGTCGACGGCGGTGGACGTGAGCTCGGCGTAGCGCTCGCC
>DASUEE010000175.1:0-4018 GCA_036275235.1 Acidimicrobiales bacterium
CTGCGAGCGCAGGCACCTGAGCTAGGTGGCCTCGCTCGCCGAAAGGTCGACGAACCGGACGAGGGTCAGGGGCGGGCGAGCACCTCGCCGTGCAGGACCGTGAACCAGCCGGCGGGCGCTGCGGCCCACCGGTGGAAGGCGGCGGCGAAGGCCTCGAGGTCGGCAGTCGTGGCGAAGCTGCGATCGACGGCCTGGCGGGCGAGATCGGACTCGCGGATGCGGTCGGCCCAGAGCCCGCCCCACCAGGCCCGGTCCTCCTCGTCGGAGAAGCACCACACCGACGCTGACGCCTGCACGTCCGAGAACCCGGCCGCGAGCGCCCACCCCTTCAGGTGCCGGCCGGCGTCCGGCTCGGCGTCGTTGCTGCGCGCCACGCTTCGGTAGACATCGAGCCACCGGTCGAGCACCGGGTCGGCGGGCGCCCAGGTGAAGGCGCCGTAGTCGCTGTCTCGGACGGCGACGAGCCCTCCGGGCCGACAGACCCGACGCATCTCGCGGAGCGCCGCGACCGGGTCCGACAGGTGCTGCAGCACCTGGTGGGCGTGCACGACGTCGTAGGTGCCGTCGTCGGCGTCGAGGGCGTAGACGTCGCCGACGGCAAAGGTCACGTTGCCGGCGCCGGCGGCAGCCTGCACCGCCTGGGCGAGCACGTCGTCGCTGCGGTCGACGCCGAGCACGGCGCCCGGTGCGACGACGCGCCCGAGGTCGGCCGTGATGGTGCCGGGCCCGCAGCCGACGTCGAGCACGTCCATGCCGGCGCGCAGGTGGGGCAGCAGGTACACCGCCGAGTTCTCCGCCGTCCGCCAGGTGTGCGACCGCAGGACCGAGGCGTGGTGGCCGTGGGTGTAGGTGTCGTCGGGCACCGGCAGCTCCGCCACTGCTCAGCCGAGCAGCGACCCCTCGGCCAGGGTGGTGTCGAGCCGCTCGAGGAGGTCGCGGTCGTGGTCGTCGCCGGGGTTGCCCGTCGTGAGCAGCTTGTCGCCGAGGAAGATGCTGGCGGCGCCAGCGTGCATGCACAGGGCCTGGAGCTCGTCGCTCATCTGGCTGCGGCCGGCCGAGAGGCGCACGACGGAGCCCGGCATCATGATCCGGGCGGCGGCGATGGTGCGCACCAGCTCGAGGCCGTCGAGCTCGTCGGTGCCGTGCAGCGGGGTCCCGGGCACCTGCACCAGCAGGTTGATCGGCACGCTCTCGGGGTGCGGGTCGAGCTGGGCCAGCTGGGCGAGGAGGCCGGCCCGCTGGCGACGGCTCTCCCCCATGCCGACGATGCCGCCGCAGCACAGGCGGACGCCGGCTTCACGGACGTGGCCGATCGTGTCGAGGCGGTCCTGGTACGTGCGGGTGGTGATGATCTCGCCGTAGAAGTCCGGCGAGGTGTCGAGGTTGTGGTTGTAGTAGTCGAGCCCGGCGTCGGCGAGGGTCCTGGCCTGCGCGTCGGTGAGCATGCCGAGGGTCACGCACGTCTCCATGCCGAGCGCGCCGACGGCCTCCACGGCCTCGGCCACGCGGCCGACCTGGCGGTCGTTCGGCTCCCGCCACGCGGCGCCCATGCAGAAGCGGGTCGCGCCGGCGGCCTGCGCGTTTCGAGCGGCCGCCACGATCTCGTCGGTCTCCATGAGCCGCTCGGGCTCGAGGCCCGTGTTCCACTTGGCCGACTGGGGGCAGTAGGCGCAGTCCTCGGGGCAGGCGCCGGTCTTGATCGAGAGCAGGATCGCGCCCTCGACCACGTCGGGCCGGAAGGCGGCCCGGTGCACCGTCTGGGCCTCGAACAGCAGGTCGTGGAAGGGCCGCTCGAGGAGCGCGAGCGCCTCCTCGGTGGTCCAGTCGTGGCGGGGGGAGGTCGCGGCCATGCCCGCCACGTTGGTCGACCGACGCCGCGCCGGCCAACCCGGCTTCAGGTGCCGGTGACCCGGTCGTGGCGAGCGCCGCAGATGAACACGGCCAGCCGGGCCGGCACGTCGCCTCGGTTCGACCAGCGGTGCCGCGTCCCGTTCTGGACCACCGTGTCACCGGGGCGCAGGGAGACGGTGGCGCCGTCGTCGAGCTCGAGGGTGACCTCGCCCTGGAGAACCACCTCGAAGTCGACGGTGGCGGTGGTGTGCATGCCGGGCTCGTCGGGCTCCATGTGCTCGGCGAGGCCGGGCAGCTCCCGGGCGAGCTCGGCCAGCGCGGTCTCGACGTCGAGGTCGGCCGGTACGCCGGCGCCCCCGTCCGGCGGGATGGTGAAGAACCCGAAGCGGAACCCGCCGACCGGCGGGAAGTAGGCCGTGTGCGGCGGCATCGAGCCGTCGTCGGGGAACCGGGGCGCCTCGTCGCCGCCCCACAACCGGTGGAACTCACTGCCCGGCAGGAGTGCCGGGGCCACCGGCGCGACCTGCTCGTCGGACACGAAGACCGCCTTCCCATCCGCGTCGTGCCCGGTCACCACCCGTCGTACATCCATCCCACGATCCCCCGTCTCTCGAGTGCGGGCCGGCACCGTAGGCGCGGAACAGCCACAGCGCCCGTGTGGTTGGGTCTGCTCATGCGCATCGATGTGTGGTCCGACGTCGTCTGCCCGTGGTGCTACCTCGGGAAGGCCCGGCTCGAGGCGGCGCTCGCCCAGCTGCCCTTCGCCGACGAGGTGGAGGTGCGCTGGAGGGCGTTCCAGCTCGACCCGACCGCGACCGCCGAGCCGAAGGACCTGCGCACGGCCATCGAGCGCAAGTACGGCCGCGGCGCCTTCGACGGGATGACGAAGCGGCTCACGGCCCTCGGCACCGAGGCGGGCCTCGACTACCGCTTCGACCTCGCCCAACGGGTCACGAGCCTCCCGGCCCTCCGCCTCGTCGCCTGGGTGGAGTCGACCGTCGGTCCCGATGCCGCCGGCCGGCTCCACGACCGCCTGTTCCGCGCCTACTTCACGGAGGGGGCGAACATCGCCGAGCCGGCGAACCTCGTCGAGTGGGCGGTGGAGGTCGGCGCCGATCGCGAGCTGGCCGGCGAGGCGGTGGCCACCGCAGCCGGCAGCGACCCGGTCACGCTCGACCTGCGGGAGGCCGCCGAGCGCGACGTCACGGGCGTGCCTGCCTTCGTCATCGACGACCGCCACCTCATCCCCGGCGCCCAGGACGTCGAGACGATGCGCACCCTGCTCGCCCGGATCCACGAGCGAGCGCAGGCCGGCTGATCAGCGGGTCGGGTCCCCGTCGCCCCTCAGGCGCCGGCGGCCCGGGCGGCGAGCAGCTCGCTGCGGCGGAAGCCGTGCCCGGCGGCGTCCTCGTGCCGGGTGATCATCCCCTGCTCGACCATCGTGCGCACCTGCTCGACCGGGACCCCCAGCAGCTCGGCCGCGGCGTCCGTTCCGAGCAGCTCGTCCGGATCGCCGGTCTGGGGCCCGCCCGTGGTGGTGTCGGTGTGCTGCGTCATGCGGGTGTCCGTACCCCGGGCACGTCCTCGCTACCGTCGTCCCGATGCCCCAGCTCTCCCCCCGACAGTGGGCGATCGTGGGCGGCTTGGCCGCCGTCGTGGTCGTCGTCATCGCCGCCATCGCCCTCGCGGGCGGTGGCGACGACGAACCCGCAGCCACCACGACGACCACGTCCACGACCACCTCCACCACGACCACCACGGCCCCCGCCGAGACCGGCTACCCGCTCACGGGCCTGCCGATCGACGATCCGGCCCGGGCCGCCCGGCCGGTCCTCGCCGTGAAGATCGACAACGCCGAGCCCCGCCGCGGGCGCGGCGGTCGGCCCCAGGCCGGCATCAACGCCGCCGATGTGGTGTACGAGGAGATGGTGGAGGGCAGCGTCACCCGCTTCCTCGCCCTGTTCCACTCCACCGACGCCGACCCGGTCGGCCCGGTGCGCTCGGCCCGCACCACGGACCTGCTCCTCATGGGCCCGCTGAACCGGCCGCTGTTCGCCTGGTCCGGCGCCAACGCGGGCGTGGCCGGCGCGGTGCGCGGCGCCCCCGTGGTCGACATCGGCTACGACGTCGCCTCCGGCGCGTACAACCGGGCCGGCGACCGGCCGGC
>DASUEE010000176.1:0-2852 GCA_036275235.1 Acidimicrobiales bacterium
TACTCGGCCTCGGCGACCACCTCGTCCCCCTCCGGCCCGGGCACCTCGGCGAGGAGCAGCAGGCCCCGCTCCGGTGGCCGCTCGACGAGCCGGGCGAAGAACGCCTCGTCGGGGCGGAACCCGGAGAAGAAGCGCCGGCGGCGGTCCTCCGGTCCGAGGCGCTCGAAGAGGGCGCAGAGCGACCGGACGTCCGAGGCCGCCGCGCGGCGGACCCGGAGCTCGCGGCCGTCGGGGAGGTCGACGACCCGCACCGGTGCCGCACGCTCGACCACGCTGCGATCATCACCTGGCACCGGTGCCGACGGCCAGGGGCATCGGACCCGCAGCGGTGAGGGACGCAGGACCCTGGCGTCCGGATCGTGACGGGCGCACGGTGCCAGGGTGACGAGATCCGCTCGTCGACGAGGGTGAGCGTGCCCCGGCTGGACGATCCGCTGGCAGGGGCCGGCGGGCTCTCGAGCTCGGAGGCCGCCCGCCGCCTCGTGGCCGACGGGCGCAACTCGCTCCCACCGCCACGGCGTGCCTCCGCGGCCCGCCGCCTGCTGGCGGAGCTGACCCACTTCTTCGCCCTGATGCTCTGGGTGGCGGCGGCGCTGTCGATCGTCGCCGGCATGCCCGAGCTCGGGGCGGCGATCGCCGTCGTGATCGGCGTCAACGGCGTCTTCGCGTTCGCGCAGGAGCACCGTGCGGAGCGCGCCGCAGAACGACTGCGCGACCTGCTGCCGGCGGCTGTCCGCGTCGTCCGCGACGGGACACAGGCGACCGTGCACGCCGACGAGGTCGTGCGCGGTGACGTCGTGCTCCTCGAGGCCGGCGACCGGGTCCCTGCCGACCTCGTGCTGGACGACGCCGAGGACCTCCGCGTCGACGAGTCGATGCTCACCGGCGAGAGCGTCCCCGTGCCGTGCGGTGCCGGCACCGATGTCCCGGGCGGTTCCTTCGTGGTGTCGGGCGACGGTCGGGGAACCGTCGTCGCCACGGGTGCCCGCACCCGGATCGCCGAGATCGCCCGTCTGACCGCAGGCGTCCACCGCCGACCGAGCCCCCTCGCGGCCGAGGTGCACCGCGTCGTGCGCACCGTCGCCGTGATGGCGATCGGGCTGGGGTCGGCGTTCTTCGTGCTCGCGCTGCTGCTCGGGACCCCGGCCGTCGACGGTTTCGTGTTCGCCGTCGGCGTGACCGTGGCGCTGGTGCCCGAGGGCCTGCTGCCCACGGTCACGCTGTCGCTCGCGATGGGTGCCCAGCGCATGGCGGAGCGGCACGCGCTCGTCCGCCGGCTCGAGGCGGTCGAGACCCTCGGGTCCACGACGTTCATCTGCACGGACAAGACGGGCACGCTCACCCGGAACCAGATGTCGGTGGTGGAGGTCTGGACGCCGTCGGGATCGGTGCACCTCGCGGGGGAGGGGTACGCCCCGACCGCGGCGATCGTCGCCGACGACGGGGACGCAGTGGCGGCAGCGGGGGCGGCGGCGGCCGCGGCGCGCTCGTGCTCCTCGGGCGAGGTCGTGCTGCGCGAGGGCGGTTGGGTCGCGGTCGGCGATCCGATGGAGGCGGCGATCGACGCGCTCGCCCGCCGTCTCGACTGCCCGCCCGGCAACGCGGACGTCCGCCGGCACTGGACGTTCGACCCCGCGCGCCGGCGCGAGTCCGTGCTGAGCGGTGGACGGATCCTGACCAAGGGCGCCCCCGACGCGGTCCTCGGCCGGTGCGCGGCGGGAGCTGCAGCCGCCGAGGCGGTGGAGGCGCTCGCCGCACGTGGCTTGCGGGTCCTCGCAGTCGCGTCGCGCGGCTCGTGCGAGGGGGACGTGGGCGCCAGCGCGGACGAGGTGGAGCGGGACCTGGAGCTGCTCGGCCTGCTCGCGTTCGAGGACCCGCCCCGGGAGGGCGTGGCGGCGTCGCTCGAGTCGTGCCGCCGAGCCGGCATCCGGGTCGCCATGCTGACCGGTGACCACCCGGCGACCGCGAGGGCGATCGCCGCGGAGATCGGGCTGCTCGGTCCGGACGGGCTCGTCCTGCGTGGCGACGAGCTCCCCGAGGACGACCAGGTGCTCGGCGCGCTGCTCGACCGCGACGGCGTCGTCCTCAGCCGCGTCGATCCCGAGCAGAAGCTGCGGGTGGCCCGGGTCCTGCAGGCGCGCGGGCACGTCGTGGCCATGACCGGCGACGGCGTGAACGACGCGCCCGCGCTGCGGGCCGCGGACATCGGCGTGGCGATGGGCCGCAGCGGGACCGACGTGGCCCGGGAGGCGGCTGACCTGGTGCTGCTCGACGACGACTTCTCGACCATCGTCGGGGCCGTCGAGCAGGGGCGGGCCACGTTCGCCAACATCCGCCGCTTCCTGACCTACCACCTGACCGACAACGTGGCCGAGCTCACCCCCTTCCTGGTCTGGGCGCTGAGCGGCGGGAGGTTCCCGCTCGCGCTCGGCGTGCTCCAGATCCTGTGCATCGACATCGGCACCGACCTGGTCCCGGCGCTCGCCCTCGGCGGCGAGGCGCCGGCGCCGCACGTGCTCGAGCGGCCGCCCGAGCGCCGCCACCTGATCGACGGGGCGCTCCTGCGACGGGTGTTCGGCGTCCTCGGTCCCGTCGAGGCGCTGGCCGAGATGACGGCCTTCGTCACCGCCCTCGCGCTCGCCGGCTGGCGCCCGGGCGAGGGCTTCCCCACCGGGCACGCCCTCGCCGCGGCCTCCGGCGCCGCGTTCGCCACGGTGATGGCCGGTCAGGCGGCGAACGCCTTCGCATGCCGGAGCGCCAGCCGTCCGCCGTGGCGGCTCGGTTGGACGTCGAACCCGCTCCTGCTCGTGGCGAGCGCGGTCACGGTGGGGCTGGCCTCGCTGTTCCTCGGG
>DASUEE010000177.1:0-8368 GCA_036275235.1 Acidimicrobiales bacterium
CCCGTCACCATCGGCACGCACCCGGCGCAGCCCGTGCCGGCTGCCGTGCACGCCTTCAGGTCCTCCACGGTCCGGGCGCCGTCGGCGATCGCGCCGCGCAGCGCGCCGGCGGACACGTTCTCGCACGAGCAGACGCCGGCGGCGTCGGGCAGCGCGCCCGTCTCCCGGGGTCCGGTGCTCGGCGCGACCCACGACGACAGGTCGGACGGCGCCTCGATCTCCCCGAGCGCCATCATGCGCAGCTGCTGGTGGTCGGCGGCGTCGCCGACCAGCACGCCCCCGAGGAGCCGGCCGTCGCTCCGGCGGCGGGTCAGGCGCTTGTGCACGCCGGCCGTGGAGTCGGACCACACGAGGACGTCGACGTCCGGGTCCCCGGCCGGGGTGCCGTCGGGGGTCACGCCGGCGAAGGCGTCGCCGAAGGAGGCGACGTCGACGCCGAGCAGCTTCAGCTTCGTCGACAGGTCGGGCGTGGTGAACCCCGCCGACGGCTCCCCCGACAGGCGGGCAGCGACGGTCCGGGCCATGTCGTAGCCGGGGGCGACGAGGCCGAGGCAGCGTCCCTCGACGCAGGCCACCTCCCCGATGGCGGAGATCGACGGGTCCGACGTGCGGAGCTGGTCGTCGACGATCACGCCACCGCGCTCGCCCACGGCGAGGCCTGCGTCGCGCGCGAGGTGGTCGCGGGGCCGGATCCCGGCGGAGAAGACGACGAGGTCGGCGGGGATGGGGTCGTCGTCCTCGCGCTCGATCGTGCAGACCGCGGCGGCCGGATCGCCGCCGTCGACCAGCTCGGTGTCGCCGGTCAGGCAGCGGGTGCGCACCCCGGTGTGGATGCGGATGCCCAGCGCCTCCACCTGGCGGCGCAGCTCGGCGGCGGCGGCACCGTCCAGCTGCACGGGCATGAGGCGGGTCGCCATCTCGACCACGTGCGTCTCCAGCCCCAGCAGGCGCAGGGCGTTGGCGGCCTCGAGCCCGAGGAGCCCACCGCCGACGACCACGCCGGTCCGGACCCACGGCTGCTCGGCGTGGGCCCGGATCGCGGCGAGGTCATCGAGGGTCCGGTACACGAAGGTGCCCGGACGGTCGTGGCCGGGGATCGGGGGCACGAAGGGTGCCGACCCGGTGGCGAGCACGAGGTGGTCGTAGGGCAGCGTGCGTCCGGACGAGGTGCGGACGGCAGCGGCCTCGCGATCGATCGCCACCACCGCCTCGCCCGTCAGCTGCTCGATGCCGTGGGCGGCGGCGAAGCCAGGGGTCACCAGCGAGAGGTCGTCCGGCGTGGCGCCGTCGAAGACCGCCGAGAGGTGGACCCGGTCGTAGGCCGGGCGCGGCTCCTCCCCCACGACGGTGATCGCCCACCGTTCGTGCGCGCCGCGCTCGACGAGCTCCTGCAGGAGGCGGTGGCCGACCATGCCGTGGCCGACGACCACGAGCCGGGGGGTGTCGGGTGCTGGGGTGGGGCTCACGTCACCACCGTGCCGGGGCGGTGTTGCCCGCCGGTTGCCCGGTCGTGACGTCGGGTGACGGTCGGCGCGCCCCGGCTCGAGCGGCCTGTGCGCCTCCTCACGACGGGACCATCGACCCTGTGAAGACGGCACGCGCTCGGACAACATCTCGTGAACGCTCCGGTACGCGCCTTCTGCGCGGTCCCGGCGTCGGGTAGTGGTGCACCCCGGGCTCGCACCGCGCGTGTCCGAACGGAAGGGGAGTCGTGCTCACGAAGAACTGGAACCCGCAGAGCGGTCGCTTCGACGTCACCTTCGACCTGCCCGCCGAGCTCGACATCGAGCAGGCCGCGGTCGTCGGCGAGTTCAACGACTGGTCCGAGTCGGCGAACCCGATGTCAACCGACAGCGACGGGCGCTGGTCGGCGACGATCGCCCTCGACCCGGGCTCGTACCGGTTCCGCTACCACCTGGGCGAGGACCGGTGGGAGAACGACTGGAACGCCGACAGCTACGTCGGCAACGACTTCGGTGGCGCCGACTCCGTCGTGGTCGTGCCCGACGAGCCCAGCGCCCCGCCGCCCGCCAAGGCGGCAGCCCCCAAGAAGGCCGCCGCGAAGAAGACGGGCGCGAAGAAGGCCCCGGCCAAGAAGGCCGCGGTGAAGAAGGCGGCGGTGAAGAAGGCGGCGGTGAAGAAGGCGGCCGACGGCACGAAGGCCGTGAAGAAGAAGGCGGCCGCCAAGAAGGCGACCAGGAAGGCCGCCCCGCCCGGCGGCGGCTGAACGACCGCCGCTGCGCCAACGGCCGGCCGAGCGTGCCCTCGGTGTCCGGTTCAGACCAGGTCGTGCGGAACGGCGCGGTCGGGCGCTACGCCCGGCTGCTCGTTCCGATCTGGTGACAGTCGCGTGACGCCACGCCGAACACCAGACATACCGACGAAGATGGTCGGCGCGACAGCGACGTCGCCGGGCGAAGGGAGTCCGAGATGTTGGTGCGAGCCGGGCGGGGGGCGCTCGGGCACGACGCGGCGGGTCCAGCGGTCATCCCCTCCCTGCGCGACCTCGCGGCGACCCATCGGGACGTCGTCGGCGCGAAGGCGGCCAACCTCGCCACCGCCGCGGGTCGCGGCCTGCCGGTGGTCGAGGGCTTCGTGGTGCCGGTGGCGCTCGTCGCCGCGCACCCGTCCGGCCCGCCGGCCCCCGCCGTCGACGCCTGGCGGGGGCTGAGCCGCGACGGCGCCGACGCCGTGGTCGTCCGCTCCTCCGCCCCGAACGAGGACCTCGAGGGCAGCTCGATGGCCGGGGTCTTCGACAGCGTGGTCGACGTCCGCGGTCTCGACGCCTTCGCCGCGGCCTACCGGCAGGTTGCCGCGTCCGCCGGGGGCGGCCCGATGGCGGTGCTCGTGCAGCGGTGCCTCGCCCCCGAGCTCGGCGGCGTGCTGTTCGGGGTCGACCCGGTCAGCGGCCGCACCGACCGCATCGTCGTGGTCGCGGTCGAGGGCGGCCCGCACCGCCTGGTGGCGGGCGAGGTCGAGGGCCGCCGCACCGTGCTCGACCGCACCGGCCGCGTCCGCGAGTCCGACGGCGATCCCGGTCCCGAGCTGACCCGCGCCCAGCGTCGCCGTCTCCTCGGCCTCGCCCACCGGGCCCGTGCGTGCTTCGGCGGTCCCCAGGACGTCGAGTGGGCGATCGACGGCGGTCGGGTGGTGCTGCTCCAGAGCCGCCCCGTCACCGCGGTGGCTGCCACGGCGTCGGGGCCACTGCTCGGTCCTGGGCCCGTGGCCGAGACCTTCCCCCGGCCCCTGACCCGCCTCGAGCAGGACCTGTGGATCCCACCCCTGCACGACTCGGTGGCCCACGTGCTGGCCCTGACAGGCGCGGCGAGCCGTCGCCGCCTGCGCCGGTCGCCGGTGGTCTCCGTGGTCGATCGCCAGGTCGTCGCCGACCTCGAGCTGCTGGGCGCCACGGGCACCCGGCGCTCGGCATGGGCCCGGCTCGACCCCCGGCCACCCGCACGCCGCCTGGGTGTCGCCTGGCGGGTGGGACGCCTCCGGGGGGCCCTCGGCGTCCTGACCGCCCAGCTGCTCGGGGAGGTCGATGCCGCCCTGGCCGGCGTCCCCGACCTCGCCGACCTCACCGACGCCGAGCTGCTGACCGTCCTCGGCAACGCCGGCGCGTTCCTGCGCAGCGTCCACGGCCACGAGATGCTCGCCGGCACCATGCTCGACGACGACGGGCGCACCGGGGCCGAGGGGGCCGTCGAGGCGATCGCCGCCGGCCGGGCGCTCGGCTGGAGCGACGACGACATCATCGCCCGCTTCCCCGTGGCGCTGGCCGTCACCGTCCCCACCCTGGGCGAGCGCGCCCCCCTCCCCGAGGTCGTCGCCACCGACGGCGTCCGAGGCCGGGGGTTGGCCGTGCGCGAGGAGCTGCGCCTCCGGGCGCGCTGGCTGCACGAGCTCACGCGGGCCGTCGTCCGGGAAGCCGGCGCCCGCCTGGCGGCCCGCCAGCTCCTGCCCGACGCCGGCGATGTCGTCCACCTCTCCCTCGACCAGCTCTGCGCCGCCCTCTGCGAGGGCACCCTCTCCCTGGTCGAGCCGCCGCCGGTCCCGGCGCCGCTGCCTGCCCGGTTCCGCCTCGCCGCCGACGGCACGCCGGTCACCGAGGCGGCGGACGGGCAGGCGCCGGGCGTCGGCGCCGGGGGCGGGCGTGGCACCGGTCCGGTCGTGTTCGAGGACCCGATCATCGGCGACGTCCTCGTGGTCCGCACCCTCGACCCCGACCTGGCGCCGCTCCTCCCCCGCCTCGCCGGTCTGGTGGCCGAGACCGGCAGCCCGCTGTCCCACCTGGCGATCCTCGCCCGCGAGCACGGCGTGCCCGTGGTCGTGGGCCACGCCGGCATCTGCGACGCCGTGCAGCGCGGCGACATCGTGGTGGTGGATGGCCGCGCCGGCACCGTGGAGGTGGTCACCCCGTGAAGCGGCTCGCCCTCGCCCTGCCCGTGGCCATGGGGATCGTGTGCGGCACGTACACGATCCTGTACCTGTCCCGCTGGGAGTGGAACCGGGCGATCATCGCCGGGCTCTTCTTCGTCGCCATCGAGCTGGTGGTGGTCGCCACCCTCCTGCTCGAGCGGCTCCTGCGGGTCGAGTCCCGGCTCGACGCGCTGGCCACGCCCACCGCGGCGGTCGAGCCCGAGCTCGGCCCCACCCTCGACGCGATCCGTGCCACGGCTCCGCCCCCCACCGACCACTTCCGCTGGCTGCGCGACCAGGCGGGCCGCACCAACGTGTTCCTGCCCGTGCTGCTCGGGGCTGGCGTCCTCGCCTCGGCGCTGGCGTGGACGGTCGAGCACGTGGCCCGGGCCACGCTCACCCCGGTGCGCGAGCGCCGGCTCGCCGAGGGCCTCGGGGTGCTCCGCCCACCGGTCCACGGGTTCCTCGGACCGTCGCCGGTCCCGGCCACCCCGACACCGGTGCTGCGGCGGCTCGCCCTCGCCACGATCGCCCTCGCGGTGGTCGGCGCCGCAGCGATCGGCACGATCGGTGCGGTCGACTACGCCGCCGACCGGCTGCAGACGCGACCGGACACCCACGTGGCCGGCGCGGAGACCACGCTCGAGCTGGAGCTCTTCGGTGCGGTCGCCGGCGCCAACCCCGACCGCGTGCTCGGGCACCTGTGGGCCACCTGCACGGGCCCCGACGTCTTCCGGCTCCGTACCCTGCCGCCTCCCGTGATCGAGCACCTGCCCGGCGGCGTCGTGCACCTGGTCCTCGCCGCCCACGTCGGCGAGAACTCCATGGAGCGGCTGCGCGGCTGCCTCAACGACACCACCCTCGACCGGGTGCAGGCGCGGGTGGTGCGGGCCGAGGTGACGTTCCCCAGCTGAAGCCCCGTTCTGGGGTACCGATCCCCGCAAATGAGAGGGGATCGGTACCCCAGAACGGTCTCACGTGAGGTTGTGCCAGAGGCGGCGGGGCCCGTCGAGGACGCGGCTGGCCACCGTCACGCCGAGCCCCGGGCGGCGGTACTGCCCGTCGGCTGTGCGCAGCGAGAAGACGATCTGCTCGAGCGAGGGCGGCCCCACCGACAGGTTGCGGCGGAGGGCCTCGGTGCCGTCCGCCTGCCCGGTTGCGTTCAGGTACCAGGCGGTCATCGCCCCGGTGCGGCCCACGCCGGCGCCGCAGTGGAGGAAGACCTTGCCCGACGCCCCTTCGATGAGGTCGAGGAGCTCCCGGGCCTGCTCCTCCGTGGGGAGCTGCCCGTCGCGGATCGGCAGCCGGAACCGCTCGATGCCGAGCTGGGCGAGCAGCGCCTCGTCGGCAGAGGCGTCGGCCTCGGCCCGGAGGTCGATGACGGTCGTGACGCCGGCGGCGGCGAGGTCGCGCAGGCCGTCGGCGCTCGGCGCCGCGCCACGGATGACCTTGTCGTCCACCGGGTGCACGTTCGCCATGCCCGACGCCTGGGCGGCGGCCGCCGGCGTGGCGAAGCGGAAGAAGAGCGTCGAGGCCATGATCAGCCCGTTGCCCACCAGCAGGAAAGCGACCAGGCCGATCAGGAACCGCATCGCCAACCCTCGGCGGGATCGCTCGTCGGGCCGCGCCGGTGCGGCGACCCCGTCGTCGATCTCCTGGAACGGTGCCAGGAGCACGTCCGGGCACTCGAGCACGTCGCTGGGCACGGGTCCTCCCCCTCGGTCTCTCCCCCCGTACCCATCGGCGCGCCGGCCTCAGCCCTTGAGCGGCTCTCCGACTCCGGCCGCTACCGGTCGGCGGCGAGGCGCTCGGCCAGCTGCGGGCTGAGCTCCTCGTAGTGGTCGAAGCGAGCGCGGAAGCGACCTCGACCGTGCGTCATGGAGCGCACGTCGGTCGCGTAGCCCACGAGCTCCGACGCCGGCGCCAGCGCGTGCACGGTGGCCTCCCCCGCCCCGGGTCCGGCCTCGGTCCCGGTGACGTGGCCCCGGCGGGCGTTCAGGTCGCCGATGACGTCGCCCTGCAGCTCGCTCGGCACCGTGACCTCGAGGGCCGAGATCGGCTCCAGCACGGCGGCGCCCGCGGTCTCCAGCGCGGCGCGCAGCGCGAGGGAGCCGGCCATCCTGAAGCTGGCCTCGTCGGAGTCCACCGCGTGGTGCTTCCCGTCGAGGAGGGTGGCCCGCAGGTCGACGATCCGGTAGCCGTGGGGGCCGCCGCGCTTCATCGACTCGGCGATGCCCTTCTCGACGGCCGGGATGAGGTTGCGGGGGACGGCACCACCGACGACGGCGTCGACGAACTCGAAGCCCGCCCCGCGCTCCAGCGGCTCGAAGCGCACCTGGACCACCCCGAACTGCCCCCGGCCCCCCGACTGCTTCTTGTGCCGACCCTCGACCTCGACCGGAGACCGAAGGGTCTCGCGGTAGGCGACCGCGACCGGCTCGGTGCGCACGGCCACGCCGTGGCGGCGGGCGATGCGCTCGAGGACCACCTGCAGCTGGGTCTCGCCCAACCCGCGCAGCACGGTCTGGCCCGTCTCGTCGTCGTGCTCGACCACGAGGGAGAGGTCCTCGTGGAGCACCTTCTGCAGCGCCATGGCCAGCTTGTCCTCGTCGGCCTGGGTGGAAGCGGCGATGGCCACGGCGTGCACCGGCTCGGGGCGGTCGATGCCGGGGAGACGGACCGGGAAGCCGTCCTGGGCGAGGGTGTCGCCGGCCAGCAGGCCCTGCAGCTTGGTGACCGCGGCGAGGTCGCCGGCCACGACCCGGCTGACCGGCTCGTGCTCGGCGCCCCGGACCCGCACGAGGCCGTGCAGCCGCTGCTTCTCGCCCGTGCGGACGTCCACCAGCACGTCGTCGACGGCGATCGAGCCCGAGAGCACCTTGAACATGGACAGCTGACCGACGTAGGGGTCGGTGACGGTCTTGAAGACGAACGCCACCGGAGGCCCTGACGGATCGCAGGGCACCTCGACGGTGTCGCCGGCCGCCTCGGCCACCGGCGCCGCCACCTCGGCGGGCGACGGTCCGACGTGGGTGATGAACTCCGCCAGCCGGTCGACCGCCACGGGTCCCGCCGCCGAGCCGACGAGCACGGGGAACACCACGGCGCGGTCGACGCCCTCGTGCAGCGCCCGCTCCAGCTCCGCTGCGGAGGGCTGCTCGCCCTCCAGGTACCGCTCGAGGAGGGCGTCGTCCTGCTCGACGACGTCCTCGACCAGGTGCTCGTGCTCCTCGTGCTCCCGGTCGGCGATGTCCTCGGGCAGCTCGTCGGACTCCACCCCCCGGCCCGAGTCGTACAGCCAGACGTGCTCGGTGACCAGGTCGGCGACGCCGTGGAAGCCGGCCTCGCGGCCCACCGGCAGCTCGACCGGCTCGATCCCGGAGGGGCTGAAGCGCTCGCGGATCTCGGCCAGCACGCGCTCGAAGTCCGCACGCTCGCGGTCCATCTTGTTGACGAACACCATCCGGGGGATGCCCCGTGCCGCGGCGACGCGCCACAGCCGTTCGTCCTCGCTCTGCACCCCCGCGACGGCATCGACCACGAACACCAACAGGTCGGCGATGCGCAGCGCGGCCTCGACCTCGGCGGCGAAGTCCGCGTAGCCCGGGGTGTCGATGAGGTTCACGTGGTGGTCGCCCCAGGTGAAGGGCAACACGGTCAGCGACAGCGACTGGCCGTGGGCGCGCTCCTCCTCCTCGGTGTCGGACGCGGTGCTGCCCGCCTCGACCGAACCCATGCGGGTGAGGACACCGGCGCGGAACAGCAGCGCCTCCGCCAGGGTCGTCTTGCCGTTCCCGGCGTGGCCGACCAGGGCCACGTTGCGGATGCGGTCGGTGACGGGCTCCACGGGCACACCTCCGGACTCTCGATGAGGCCCAGAGCCTGCCGCAGCGGGCACCCCCGTGGGGAGGGTCGAAGGTCAGTGGGCGGGCAGCGGCACCGGGACCGG
>DASUEE010000178.1:0-21568 GCA_036275235.1 Acidimicrobiales bacterium
GGCCACCGAGTCGAGGGTCTGGCCGAGGCCGTAGCCGGCGGTGAGCGAGCCGGCCATCAGCTGCAGGGTGTCCCCCAGCTGGTCGACGAACTTCTTGCGCCGGCGCCCGATCTTGAACTTCAGGAAGCCGGGGATGCCGAGGGCGACCGGGATCGCCATCAGCAGGAAGAACGGGACGCCGAAGAGCAGGACGCCGAGGACCAGCGCACCAACGGTGATGCCGGCGCAGAGGACCACGAACTCATTGGAGCGCATGGCGAGGCCGGCCCGGTCGAGCGTGTCGTCGAGCGAGCGGCCACGGTTGTTCTTCTCGAGCACCTGGGCGGAGAGGCCGTTCAGGCGGTCCTGCACGCCGCTCGTCCGACGCTTGCGGGCTGCCTTCGCCACCTCCTTGCCCTGCTGGCGCTGCTGCTGGCGCTGCTCCCGTCGCTCGACGGCGCCCGGGCTGCTGCGCAGCCCGTTGAGCAGGAGGAGCGCCCCCACGCTGACGCCGAGGGCGGCGGCGACCGGCACCCACGAGCCAGCGAGGAGACCCGGGTCGGACACGACCCTCACGTCGTCGGCGACGTCCGGGACGAACTGCCGGACCGAGGTGTGCTCGAAGGTCGTGCTGACGGACACGTCGGGCGACTCGGCCAGCGAGATCGTGAGGTCCCCGCTCTCGCCGTCGGAGGCCGAGCGCCAGCGCAGCTCGTAGAGGCCGCCGAGGCCGGCACCGATCTGGGCGAAGGCATCGCGGAGGCCGGCGGCCTCGTCGACGGTCACGACCCGCCCACCGGCCGCATCGGCCATGGCCTGGATCGAGGTGAGGTCGTGGTCGGGGCTCTGCAGGGCGACGAAGGACGTCGCGACGCCCTCGCCGCCGAGCCGCTGCATGAGCGCGGCCGGGTCGGTGCGGCTGGTCGAGTCGGCACCATCGGCGAGGACCACCAGCGCACCGGCGCCACCCCGGGTGCTGAGCTGGGTCAGACCCTGCTCGACGCCATCGAGGAGCGCGGTCCCGCCGGCGGCGATGACCCCGTCGACCGCCTCCTGCAGGGCGTCGCGATCGGTGGTGAACGGGTGCTGCACCGTGGCCGTCTCACCGAAGGTCACGATCGACACGGGGACGTCCGGCGGCAGCGTGCTGAGCAGCTCGCCCACCGCCAGCTTCGCCTGCTCGAGCGGTTCGCCGGCCATGGAGCCCGAGACGTCCATGGCGACCACGAGGTTGAGGTCGTTGGCGCGCAGGCGGACCACATCGACCTCGCGCTCCTCGCCGTCCTCGACGACGGTGAACGCCTGCTCGGGGTCGCCGGTGATCGTCGGGCCGGCGACGGTCGCCCGGACCAGCGGGAAGGCGCCGGCGTCGACGTTGCGGACCTCGAGGCCCTCGGCCTGGGCGCCGGCGGGGGCCGCGAAGGAGAGCACCAGCGCGAGCGCCGCCGCGAGCGTGGGTGCGAGCCGTGAGCGGTTCATGCCGCGTTCCCTCCGAAGATCCGTTCCTCGAACTCGATCCCCAGCTCCTTGATGTGGTCCACGAAGGTCGGCCGGTACCCGGTCGGCTCGAGCCGACCGAGGACCCGGCCGGACGCGTCCAGCCCCGGCGAGTAGTCGAAGTCGAAGATCGGGGTGACCTCGACCTCGTCGCCGCGGACGCGCCCGATCTCGCAGATCTGCACGACCCGGCGGGAGCCGTCCCGCAGGCGCCCGATCTGCACGATGATGTCCACGGCGCCGGCGATCTGCTGGCGGATGGCCTGGATCGGGAACTCGATCCCGGCCATGAGCACCATGGTCTCGAGGCGGGTCATGGCGTCGCGGGGGCTGTTGGCGTGCAGGGTCGACAGCGAGCCGGCGTGGCCGGTGTTCATCGCCTGGAGCATGTCCAGGGCCTCGCCGCCACGGCACTCGCCGACGACGATGCGGTCGGGGCGCATGCGCAGCGCAGTGCGGACCAGGTCGCGGATCGTGATCTCGCCCCGACCCTCGGAGTTGCCGGGCCGGCTCTCGAGGCGCACCACGTGGTTCTGGTGCATCTGGAGCTCGACGACGTCCTCGATGGTGACGATCCGGTCGCCGTCGGGGATGAAGCTCGACAGGACGTTGAGGAGGGTCGTCTTGCCCGAGCCGGTGCCGCCGCTCACGAGGATGTTGAGCTTGGCGTGCACGCAGGCCGCGATCATGTAGAGCGACTCGACGGTGGCCGAGCCGCGGGCGATGAGGTCCTGCGCCGTGAACCGCTTGGCGGCGAACTTGCGGATGGTGAGCGACGACCCGTCGACGGCGAGCGGCGGGATCACGGCGCACACGCGGGACCCGTCGGGGAGGCGGGCGTCGACCATCGGCGAGGACTCGTCGATGCGCCGGCCGAGGGGGGCCACGATGCGGTTGATGACCTTCCGGAGGCTCTGCTCGTCGGTGAAGTTGATGTTGGCGAGCTGGAGCTTGCCGTCCTTCTCGATGTAGATCGACCTCGTGCCGTTGACCATGATCTCGGACACGGAGTCGTCGGCCAGCAGCGGCTGGATCGGTCCGTAGCCGAGGAGGTCGGCCGCGATGACGTCGACGAGGCGCTCGCGCTCCTCGAGCGACAGCGGGATGTCCTCGGCGGCGAGCACCTTGGCCATCTCGGCCACGGCCATCCGCTTGAGCTCGTCGTCGTCGACGTCGGGCTCGCCGACGCGGTTGCCGAGCGCGAGCAGCAAGGCCTGCTGCACCTTCTCGCGCAGCTCGCTGAAGCTCTCGGACTCCATCAGCGCGGCGGTCATCGCCACGCTCGCCGCCGGATCGAACGACGGCACCTCCGGCAGGTCCGGCAGGTCGGCGAGGGCGAGTCCGCCCTCCCCTCCCTCCGTCGCGACCCGGACGCGCTCTCCCAGCTTCATCCCTCAGGCCTTCCGCTTGAACAGCCGCATCCCGGCGCGGCCTCCGGCGCCGTGCTCACCGTCGTGGGGCACGAACAGATCGACGAGCTCCTGGAACGCACGGACCAGCTCCGGGTTGCGCTCCGACTCCATCACCGGGACCCCGTCGTTGGTCGCGAGGACCATGTCGATGGAGCTCGGCACCCGCACGTCGACCCGGTGGCCGACGGTGCGCTCGAGGGCGTCGACGTCGACGCCCACCTTCGCGTTGCTGCGGTTCAGGACCAGCATGCGCTGGGCGTTGGTGAGCCCGATCACATCGAGCGCCTCCAGCGCCTTCTTCAGACCCCGGATCGAGGGGACCTCGGTCGAGCAGATCATCACCATGTCGGTCGAGATGTCGAGCGCCGAGAGCACGCGCTCGCTCAGGCCGGGGTCGGTGTCGACGACCACGTAGCGGAAGCTGCGGCGGAGCGCACGGATGATGCCCACGACGTGCTCGGCGACGATCTCGTCGGCCTCCGCCGGGTTCAGCGGCGCGCACAGCGTGTAGAGCCCCGTGTGGTGCGGCGTCAGCGCCAGCTTGAGCTGGGCCGAGTCGCACGGCCAGCGGCGCACCACGTCGGTGATCGTCGACGTCGGCGACAGCCGCAGGTTGGAGGCGACGTCCCCGAACTGGAGGTCCAGGTCGACGAGCACCACCTCCTTCGGGTGCACCTTCGCCAGCCCGACCGCCAGGTTCGTGGCGGCCGTGGTCTTCCCGGCGCCGCCCTTCGGCGACAGGATCGTGATGATCCGGCTGGGGTCCACGGCCACCTCCTCCGCCGGCTCCGCCGTCAAGGTCGGGGTCCCCATGTCAGCCGAAGATGCTGTCGGCGGTCTGGACCCGGGTGCCCGACTCGGCGGCGTCGGCGGGCTCGACGGCCAGCCAGATGTCGCCGTTCTTCGAGGCGTAGACGATGCGCTCGGCGCCCGCCGCGTCGGTCGCCAGCGTGACGTAGAGCTGGCCGACCGGCGTCGGTGCCCGGTTCTCGGTCGACGCGGCCTGCGCTGCGGCCTCCGGGACCGGTGCGCCCTGCACGTTGGTCACGAGCAGCTTGTGCAGCAGGAAGCCCGAGACGTTGTCGCCGGCGACCGGCTGGCCGTCTGCGCTGACCACGTTGCCCGTGTAGTCGGGGAACGAGGCGATCAGGCCGACGAGGTCGCCGGGCCGCACCGTGCCGCCGACGGCCCGGATCGGGTCGAGCGGGATCGTGATCTCGAGCAGGCCCTCCGGCACGGCGACGCTGCCACCACCCCGGCCCACGCGGGCACGGAGGGCGTTGAACTCCTCGGCCGCGACCAGGCGGCTGGCCGTGAGCTGCTCGCCCTCCACCATGTCGACGGCCGTCACCAGGCCCTCGGCCTCGGACAGGCTGGCGAGCGCGCCCGCCGCCTGCACCTTGACCGGGACCGCCTCGACCCGCAGGGACGCCTGGAGCTCGGCGGCGGCCGTGCCCGCAGGCACCGGGGCGCTGAGGACGAGCACGTCCACCAGCTCCTCGCCGGCGAGGGCACGGTCCTCCGCCGTGCTGACGTACTTCACCAGGGCAACCGTGCCCAGTGCCACCAGCACGATGGCTGCGACAAGACTCAGACGCTTCTTCTTCACCGTTCTCTCCCGAGGTTCGCGGGCCGCTCCGGGGGAGTCATCGGGCCCCACGGGTCGGAACTGAAGCCCTTTCCCGATGGAGATGTCGCGGCGGCCCCGGCGGAACCGGAAGCGCTACCGGTACGGGTCGTCCTCGAGCGGGGCGTCCCACCAGTCGTCGGGCGTGGCGAAGCCGGCCTCGAGGGGGTGGATGCAGTCGACCGGGCACGGGTCGAGGCACTTGCCGCAGCCGGAGCACAGCTCGGGGATGATCACCACGTCGATGCCGTGGTTGAAGATCGCGCCGAACTGGGGCGGGCAGTGCCGGATGCAGGTGTCGCAGTTGATGCACATCCCCATGTCGATGTGCAGGGCCGGGTTCTGCCACTTCGGGTTCCGCGAGCGCGACGCCATGCGCGCCGCACGCGTTCCCGCTTCGAGCTCGGTCCCCGTGTCCCCCATGGACTCCGGACGGTACACCCGACCGGCGAGGCTTGACCTGGCGGTCAAGGGGCCGGGACACTGCCCCCGTGCCGAGCCCCGCCGCCGTGGACCCCACCGCCCGTCAGCTGACGTCGCAGGGCCGCGAGCGCAAGCAGCAGCTCGTGGCCTGCGCCGCCCAGCTGTTCGCCGAGCGGGGCTTCGAGGAGACCCGGATCAAGGACATCGTCGACGCCGCCGGCGTGGCGAAGGGCCTCTTCTACTGGTACTTCGAGAACAAGGAGGCCCTCTTCGCCGAGGTCGCCGCCGACATCCGGCTCCGCCTCCGCAAGCACCAGGGCTCGGCGATCGACCCCGGCGCCGGGCCGCTGCGCCAGATCCGCCAGGGCGTCGAGGCGAGCGTGCACTTCATGGCCGAGAACGCACCGTTCTTCTCCTTGCTCGAGGCCGAGACGGAGGCCGCCACGCAGACCCCGCGACGGCAGGGCACGGCGCAGCACGTCCGCGACGTGCGCGCACTGGTCGAGCGCGGCCAGGCCGACGGGGCGATCGTCGAAGAGGACGCCGAGCTGCTCGCCCTCGGCGTGGTCGGCACCGTCGGCTACTACAGCCACTGCCACCGCACCGGCCGCACCACCGCCGACATCGACGACCTGGCCCGCTTCGTCGCCCGCGCGGTGGTGCGGACCCTTGCCGCCGACGAGGCCGCTGCCACCGACGCCCAGGCCGGGTGACGGGCGGTAACGTCCGCCCATGGCCAAGCACGAGTTCCTGTCCGACGAGTGGATCGCCGCCGCCCAGGCGATCCGCGAGGAGTACGCCGGCAAGGCCACCACCGCCCCGCCGCCCATGCGGATGAACGTGGTCATCACCGAGGTGCCCTTCGGCGAGGAGAGCCTCGACGCCCACATCGACACGACGGAGGGCGAGCTCTCCCTCGACATGGGCCACCTCGAGACGTCCGACCTCACGGTGACCGTGGACTACCTCACGGCCAAGGCGATCTTCGTCGACCAGGACCAGCAGGCGGTCATGCAGGCGTTCATGGCCGGCAAGATCAAGGTCCAGGGCGACATGACCAAGATGATGGCGATGCAGGCCACCGCGCCCGACGCCACCCAGGTCGAGGCCGCCAGCCGCATCGCCGAGATCACGGCCTAGGCGGCCAGCGCCTCCGAGCGTCGCACGCGCATCGTCGGGACCACCGAGGAGCGCACGAAGAAGGCGAAGACGAGGCCGAGGAACGCGGCCGCCGCGCCCACGAGGTAGGCGTCGCCGAAGGAGCCCAGCGCCCCGACTGCCGGCTCGCGGGCCGCCTGCGTCGTCTGCATCAGCTGGATCCCGGCCACGACCCCGAACTGGGTCATCATCTGCTGCATGGCGCCCACCACGCCGAGGTCGTCGTCGTCGACGGCGTTGGCGATCGAGGCGACGAGCGCCGGTGCCGACATCCCGACCCCCAGGCCGGAGAGCGCGAGGTACGCCACCACCAGCCAGTCGCCCGAGGCCGGCTCGAGGGTGGCCATCCCGATCATGGACGCGAAGACGGCGAAGGCGCCGCCCACGGCGGCGAGCCGCTCGCCCGTGCGGGCCACCAGGTAGCCCATGACCGGTCCGGCCACGGCGAAGGCGAGGGGCCGGGCGATCAGCAGGCCGCCGGTGCGCGCCTCCCCGTAGCGGAACACGTTCTGGAGGAGCAGCGGGGTGATGATGAACCCGCCCATGTAGGCGAACTGCGTGAAGACCTGGGTCAGGATGGGGACCGAGAAGTTCCGGCGACGCAGGTAGTCGAGGGGCAGGAGCGGGTCGACGGCGCGTCGCTCGATCCGCAGGAACCACCAGGCGAGCAGCGGCGTGACCACGAAGCCGCCGACGACGGCGGGAGACGACCAGCCCAGGACCGGACCCCGGTTCACGGCCAGCAGGAAGGCCGTGGCCGCACCGGCGAGGGTCGCGGCGCCCGCCACGTCGAAGCGGGTGGCGGCGATGCGCTCGGTCTCGGGCAGCACGGCGACGGCCAGGATCAGGGCGGCGAGGGTGAGCGGCACCTGGGCGGCGAAGATCCAGCGCCACCCGAAGGCCTCGACGATGGGACCGCCGGCCACGACGCCCACCACCGGCCCGCCGGCGCCGACCATGGTCCAGTACCCCATCGCCTGGGCCCGCCGCTCCCGGGGGAACATCCGGTTGATCAGGGCGAGCGAGGCCGGTCCCACCGCGGCGCCGGTGGCTGCGCCGAGGATGCGGAAGGCGAGCAGCGCCGGCGCGCTCCACGCCAGCGCGGTGAGGCCGGCGAACACCACCACCGCCACCATCGACCAGGCGTACACGCGCCGGTGGCCGTGCAGGTCACCGAGCTTGCCGGCGCTGGGCCCGAAGACGGCGAAGGCGAGCAGCGGCCCCGTGACCAGCCAGGTCAGCGTCGACTCGTCCGACCCGAGGTCCTCGGCGATCCGGGGGATCGAGACGGACAGGATCGTGATGGTGAAGCCGACGCTGAACAGCCCGAGGAGGACCGTGGCGAGCACCACCCAGGGGTAGCGGGAGGACCGCTGGGCCCGGTCGCGGACCCGCTGGCCGAGCAGGATCGACCACGGGACGACCGCGACCTCGTCGGCACCCGGCGCGTCGATGCTCAGCTGGTCGAGGTGCTCGCCGGGCCGTTCGCTCACGGGCAGACGCTATCGGCCTGACCCGCGGGTCAAGAAGCGGTTCGGGCAGGCGCGCGACCGGGCCGGGGGGGACGGCCGGACCTCATCGCGGTGGCTGGGGATCACCGCGTCCGGCACGACCGTCCCCCCGGGCCCGGCCACGCCGGGATGGTAGTCAGGCGAGGCGCGTGAGCGTCTGGCGGAGCTCGGAGATGCTCCACCGGGCGTCCTGCTCGAAGCTGGCCCCGAACTGCCAGCCGTCCATCAGCCGGATCGTGCCCCCCTGGACGAAGAGCGTGCGGCCGTTGAGCGAGCAGTCGGCGGCCGACAGGTAGGCGACGACAGGTGACACGTGGGCGGGGTCCCAGACGTCGAAGCCGCCTCCGTCACCCGGCGCGGCGACGATGTCGGACAGGCCGGGAGCGGCCTCCGTGAGGCGGGTGCGGGCTGCGGGGACGATGCAGTTCGAGCGGACGCCGTAGCGCGACAGCTCCTGCGCGCAGATCAGCGAGAACGCCGCCACGCCCGCCTTGGCCGCCCCGTAGTTGGTCTGGCCCGGGTTGCCCAGCAGGCCCGAGGTCGACGAGGTGTGGATCACCGCCGCCGACCGGGGCGTGCCGGCCTTGGCCTGGTGCCGCCAGTACTCGGCAGCGAAGCGGGTGGGCACGAAGTGCCCCTTCAGGTGGACGTTGGTGACCGTGTCCCACTCGTCCTCGGACATGTGCACGAGGGCTCGATCGCGCAGGATGCCAGCGTTGTTCACGAGCACGTCCAGGCCGCCGAAGGTGTCGATCGCCGTGCGCACGAGCGAGCGGCCCCCCTCCCAGGTGGCGACGTCGTCGTGGTTCGCGACGGCCTCGCCGCCGGCGGCGCGGATCTCCTCGACCACGGCGTCGGCGGCATCGGGGTCCCCGCCCCCGCCCTCGGGATCGCTGCCGAGGTCGTTGACCACGACCTTCGCCCCCTCGGAGGCGAAGAGCAGGGCATGTGCCCGGCCGAGGCCGCGACCGGCGCCGGTGATGACGGTGATCCTGCCCTCGAGCGCTCCCACGGGCAGACGTTGGTGTCCCGCAGGCGGACAGGTCAAGTCGTCTCGTGGCGGGCGACCGCGCGGATCACGTCCGGGAGCTGGGCGATGTCCCGCTTGTTCACGAAGCCGACGATGCCGACCCGCTCCCCCTCCTCGCGCAGCTCGCGGTC
Organism: Acidimicrobiales bacterium; assembly: GCA_036275235.1. Taxonomy (GTDB): domain Bacteria; phylum Actinomycetota; class Acidimicrobiia; order Acidimicrobiales; family Salinilacustritrichaceae; genus Salinilacustrithrix. The sequence continues at coordinate 8,769 of DASUEE010000178.1, forward strand.
GAGGAAGGCCGAGCACAGCACGATCCGCTGGTCCGCCGACCGGGCCCGCAGCGCCACCGCGGTCTCGATGCCCGACATGCCCGGCATCCGCTGGTCGACGACCACGACGTCGGGGGTGACGTCGGCCGCCAGGTCGACGGCCTCGTGGCCGTCGCTGGCCTCGCCGCACACCCACAGGCCGTCGTTGGCCGTGTCGAGCGTGAGCCGCATCAGCATGCGGATGTCCGGCTCGTCGTCGACGAGCAGGGTGGCGATGATCTGCATCGACGGCGAGGGTAGCGGCGTCCTACCCATCGGCCGGGGCCGGCCGTCCACCGATCGGGACCTCGTAGGTGACCGTGGTGCCGACGCCCTCCTCGCTGGCCACGCGGATGGTGCCGCCGTGGGCTTCGACGAGGGACCGGCAGATGTACAGTCCGAGCCCGGTCCCCATCGCCTGCTTCGCCGAGCCGGCGGAGTCGATGCGGGAGAACTTCCCGAACAGCTTCGGGATCTCGGAGGCCGGGATCCCGGGCCCCTCGTCGGCCACGGTGACCTCGACGACATCGCCCCGACGGGTCGCCGTGACCCGGATCGCGGCGTCGGGCTCCGAGTGCTTGCAGGCGTTGGACAGCAGGTTCATCAGCACCTGCCACTGCCGGGCCTCGTCGCCCAGCACGGTCGGCAGGTCGTCGTCGACGTCCAGGTGGAACGGCCGCCCCGTCTCGTGCGTCGCCAGCTCCCCGACGGTCCGGTGGACCAGACCCGCGAGGTCGAGGGGGTCCTGGGCGACCTCGAGCTCACCGGACTCGATCCGGGCGAACTGGAGGAGGTTCTCGACGAACTCCGACAGGCGGCGGGTGTTGCTGACGATGCGACCGAGCAGGCGGGTGCGCTCGTCGTCGTCGAGGCGGTCGCCGAAGTCGGTGAGCGTCTGGGCGAAGCCGATGATGATCGCCAGCGGCGTGCGCAGGTCGTGGGCGGTGATCGCCACCAGCTCGGTCTTGAACTGGTCGAGGCGGCGCAGCCGGTCGGTGATCTGCTGCTCCCGCTCGTAGGCGTCGCGCAGCTCGGCGATCCTTTCGTCGAGCTGCTCGTAGGCGTCGCGCAGAGCGGCGGTGCGCTCGGCGACGCGCTCCTCCAGCGAGGCCGTGAGCGCCTGCACCTCGGCGAACCCCTCCGCGTTCTCGAGCGCGGCGCCGGCGAGCGCCGTGAGGAACCCGGCGATGCGGACCTCGTCGTCGCCGAACACCCCGCCGAGGTCCCGGTGGCTGACGAACAGGCAGGCCACCGGCTCGCCTCGCACCCGGACCGCGGCAGCGAGGACGGAGCGGACGCCGGACAGCACCAGGCTGTCGCTGGCGTCCGCGTCCGCCACCTCGTGCACGACCACCGAGCCGCGGTCCATGGCCTCGGCGACCACGGATCGGCTGGGCTCCGCCCCGGTGCCGGCCACGACCTCGAGGGCGTCGGGGGTCGGCGACCGCTCGAGCGCCGGCGCGGCGAGCACCAGGCAGTCCTGGGGTCGGATCGCGGCCTCGGCCCACTCGACCAGCTCGTGCAGGATCCCGTCGACGTCGAGCGTCGACGCGATCGAGCGGCCCGCGGCGAGCAGGGTGTCGAAGCGGTCGACGAGCGACAGGCTCGCCGGACCCGTGCGGGCGGGAGACGGGAGCCGCAGCTCCTCCTGCACCCGGCGGCCGACCTCGAGGTCCTCCTCGGCGCCGGGCCACCCGTGGCGACGCCCGACAGCGCCGCGCGCCTCCAGCGACCGGGCCAGCTCGCTGCGGGCTCCCAGCTCCTCGGCGATCCGGATGCTCCGGTCGAGCCACCGCCGCGCGCGGTCGAGGCGGCCGAGCTCGGCCTCCACGAGTGCCGCTTCCCGGAGGGCGTGGGGCGCGTTGTTGCGGTACCAGCGGGCGAGGCGGCGCGCCCGGCGGCCGACCCGGCGCGCCTGGTGCAGCTCGCGGCGCCGGGTACGCAGGTCGGTCGGGCCGGTCTCCGCAGCGCGGCGAGCCCGCAGGGCGGTGAGCAGCCAGGCCGGGACGGGCGCCACGTACTCCTGGCGCAGGCCGGCGCGCCGGACGAGGGCCTCCGCGCGCTCGAGGCAGGCGACCGCGCCCACCGGCGACCCGAGCGCCAGCTGGCGCAGCGCCTCGGCCGTGAGCACCTCGGCCGCGGTGTGGACGTCGTCGGCCAGGTCGGCCAGCTCCGCCTCGACGGCGTCGGCCGGGATGCGCCCGTCGGTGGCCTTCGCCCAGACCGCGAGGCCGATGCCGCGGGCCTGCGGGTCCCCGAGCTCCGTGCCCGCCCGCCACACGGCCTCGCCCATCTCGGCGGCGGCGGGCATGTCGCCCTTGCGGTAGGCGCAGTAGCCGATGTGCCAGCGGGCGGTGTTCGCCTCCCACCGGTCCCCGGTGCGGTCGAGGAGGCGGACGGCCTCCCGGCACCGCTCCGCGGCCTCGTCCCAGCGGGACGCGGCGTAGAGGACGACGCCGAGGAAGTGGCGGCTCTGGCCCTGTCCGTAGAGGTCGCCGAGCTCGACCCGGATCGCGTGGCTGCGCTCCGCGTAGTCCACGCCCCGGCGGTACCAGGGCAGCAGGCTCATCACGGGCGCGTGCTCCGACCACGCCTGCGCCCGCTGTGCGGTGGGTGGGAAGCGCTCGGCCAGGTTCATCCCCCGCAGGTGGACGTACAGGGTCGCCAACGATCCGCGCTGGAACCAGTAGGTGTGCGCCAGGCGGCTGTAGAGGCGGGCCGCCAGCAGATCCCGCTCGGCTCGCTCGCCGTGGACGGGACGGCGGCCGAACCGGCCGGGGAGGAGGGTGTGGAGCGCCTGCACGAGCACCTGCCACAGCACGGCGACGACCAGCCCACGCTGCGGGACGCGGCGCCCCAGGGCGCCGAGGGCCCGCTCGAGGGCCTCCGACGAGCGGGCCATGTCACCCCGCTTGAACCACAGCTCCCCCAGCGTGGCGTCGATCCGGGCGGTGACGTCGGCGTCCGCCGCCAGCCGCCGGGCCTCCTCGAGCTCCACCGCGGCCTCGTCGTAGCGGCCGCGGAGCATGAGCACGCGACCGAGCTCCTCGGCGATGCCGCCCCGGCGGTCCGGCGAGGCGCCGACCCCGCGGCGGGCGATGCGGTACTGCTGCTCGACCAGCTCGAGCGACTGCTGCGCACGGGCCTCTTCGGCCGCGGCGAGCGCGTACGGCAGCCCACGCTCGGCGAGGCCGGCCTCGTCGAAGTGGTAGGCGAGGTCGAAGAAGGCGGTGGGCGACCGCTCCTCCAGCAGCACGGCGGTCTGCTCGTGGAGATGCCGGCGCTCGCCGTCGTCGAGTCCGGCCAGCAGCGCCTCCCGGACCTTGTCGTGGACGAACCGGCAGTGGGCGGCGTCCTGGTCCCACAAGAGGTGGCGACGGCTCGCCTCCCGCACGGCACGGGCGACCTCGGTCGGACCGACCCCGCCCAGCGCGGCCGCCACCGCCGGCTCGAACTCCTTGCCCAGCACGGCTCCCACGGCGAGCAGGCGCCGCGTCTCCTCGCCGAGCAGCGTGATGCGGTGGGCCAGCACGGTGGCGGCCCTGCGCGACGAGCTCACGTCGGCGAGCGCGTCGGGGTCCACCGACCACCCGCCCGGGCCGGAGACGAGCGCCCCGGACTCGAGCAGCCCCCGCAGGACGGCCGCCGCCATGAAGGGGCTGCCCTCCGCCAGCCGCACGACGACGTCGACGGCCTCGTCGGGCACCGCCCCGGCCATGGAGGTCACCAGGGCGCGCACCTCGAGGACGCCGAGGGGCGGGAGGTCGACGCGGGTGCGGGCGTCGAGGCGGCGCAGCACGGATTCGACGGGCAGCTCGTCGCTGCGGAACGCGGCGACCACGAGCACGTGGCACGGGGTGGCGCGCTGCTCGTTCCAGTGGTGGAGGAGGCGGTCGCTCAGCTGGTCGGCCCACTGGCAGTCGTCGAGCACGACGAGCGCCGGGTGCTCGGCCGTCCCCAGCGAGTCGAGCAGCGTCGCCAGGGCGGCGACGGTGCGGACCTCGCCGAACTCCTCGGGTCCCAGGGCGACGGACACGTCGATGCCCAGGGCACCGGCGAGCTCGGGGAAGGCCGTGGCCACCGCCTCGGCCTGGTCGCCGAGGCGCCGGCGGACCTGCGTGGCCAGTGCCTCGTCCGACGTCGCGCGGGCGAGGTCGCGTGCGACACCGCTGAGGACCTGGAACGGCCGCTGGGCCGTCTGGTCGAGCCCCTGGCCGTGGAACCGGCGCACCCGTCCCGGCACCCGGCGGGCCAGCTCGTCGAGGAGGCGGGTCTTGCCACCCCCGGACTCGGCGCCCAGCAGCACCACGCCGCCCTGTCCGTGGGCCGCGTGGCGCACCTGCTCCTCGAGCGCGCCGAGCTGGGCCTGGCGACCGACGAAGCCGGGCTCGGCGAGGGTCACGCGCCGGTCGTGGCCGCCGAGGACGAAGGTCGGTTCGACGAGGCCGTCGTCGAGCGCCCCGGCCAGCAGCTGCAGGTCGTGGGCCAGGCCGGCGGCGGTCTGGTACCGCTCGGCCGGGTCGCGGCGCACGAGCCGGTCGACGATCTGGGCGAGGATCCGCGGCGTGGGCGGACCGAGCAGGGGCGGCGTGGCGCTCATCTGCTGCTTCAGCACGTCGCCCACCCGCTCGCCGTCGTGGACGGGTCGGCCGAGCAGGCACTCGAAGAGGACGAGCCCCACGGCGTGCAGGTCGGAGCGCTCGTCGGGCAGGCCCGGGAGCAGGCCGGTCTGCTCGGGGGCGAGGTAGCGCACGCTGCCGACCGGGACGTCCCGCAGCTCGGCCTCGAGCAGCTCGCTGCGGGCGAGGCCGAAGTCGATGAGGACCGCCCGCTCCACGGGATCGCCGTCGACGACGACGTTCGCCGGCTTGACGTCCCGGTGGAGCACGCCGAGGTCATGGGCGTGGCACAGGGCCGCCACGACGTCGCAGGCCACCGTGACGGTCTCCCTCACGCCGAGCGGTCCGTCCAGCAGCCGTGCCGCGAGGCTGCGACCCGGGACCCACGGCGTGACGAGGAAGAGGCTCCCGTCCTCGTCCCGGCCGCGGTCGAGCAGGCGCACGAGGTTCGGGTGGTGCAGCCGACCGAGGATCGCGGTCTCGTGCTCCAGGCGGCGCCCGGAGGTCTCGGCCACCGAACCAGCTGGCGCGAGCTTGACCACGACGGGAGCGCCGGCACCGTCCACGTCCCGGGCGAGGTACGTGTCGATGCCCTGCCCCTGGTGGAGCAAGGAGGTCGTGCGGTAGCGGCCGCCGACGAGCCGGTCGACCCCGACGGCGCTCACCGGCGCGGCCTGCGCATGTCCCGTCCTGCTCCCGTCCTGCTCCCGCAGCGCGCGGACGTGCGCGCTGCGTGTCAGCGTGCGCGGTGGCGCACGCCCGCGCAATGACCCGATCGGGTGGTCAGCGGGCCATGAACAGGTTGACGGCGGCGCCGCGGCGGACGTAGGTGCCCGCGGCCGGGTCGGTGCCGACCACGCGCCCGCGGGGCGCGCAGCACGCCTGGCCGAGCTCGAGGCCCGCCTCGCGCAGCGCGGCCTCGGCCTGGTCGAGGGTCATGCCGCCGAGCGCCGGCACCTGGACGCGGTCGGGGCCCTTGCTCACCTGCACGACGACGCGGCTGTCCCGCTCGACCTGCTCGCCGGACGGCGGGTCGAGGGCGACGACCACCCCGGCCGGAACGGTCTCGGAGAACACGTCCTCCCGCACGGCCTGCAGGCGGACGGCCCCGATGGCCTCGGCGGCCTCGCCCCAGCCGGCGCCGTCGGGCAGCTCGGGCACGGTCCGCTGCTCGGGGCCGAGGGACACGCGAAGCGGGACCACCGTGCCCTTCGGGACCTCGCGCCCGAGCTCGCCGTCGACGCCGATGACGTGCTGCGCCGGCACCTCCTCGTCGTGGACCTCGGTGATCTGGTGGCGCAGCCCGGCCCCGTCGAGGGCGGCGACCACCTCGAGGACCGGGCGTCCCCGCAGCGGTGCCGGCAGATCGGCGAGGGTGTTCCCCTCGGAGACGAGCACGACGAGCGTGCCCCCCTCCTCCAGGCGCTCCCCCGCTCGCGGGTCGGTGCTGACGACCTCGCCGGGCTCGGTGCCGTCGCGCCGGGTGCGCTTGAGGTCGATCTCCCAGTCGTTCTCGGCGGCGAGCAGCTCGACGTCGTCGATGGCGCGCGTCGCCAGCTCGGGCACCTCGTGGGTCGGGGTGCGCAGCTGCTGGGCGAGGACGAAGCCACCCGCGGCGAGGGCGATGGCGAGCAGGACGGTGAGGGCGACGGGCCACCGGCGGCGCCGGCGGGCAGCCGGCTCGGCGAGCTCGACCTCGTCCACGTCGCCGTCGCCGGCGCCGGCCGGTGGTGGCGCCACCTGGGTGCGCTCGTCGATGCGCTCGGCGTCGCCGGAGCCTCCGGCCTCGGTGAGCGCGCCCACGAGCGGCAGCGGCGCCGGCGCCGTGAGCCGCTCGGAGGCGGCGAGGAGGGCGATGCCGAGCTCCTCGGCGTCGGCGCGCTCGTCGGGGTCGAGGCGGCCGGCGCGCTCGATGGCGGGCCGCAGGGGGCCGAGGGCCTCGGGCACCTCGAGGTCGGCGACGGTGCGGGCCTGCAGCGAGGCGACCGGGTCGCCACCGGCGAAGGGCACCCGGCCGGTGACCGCCTCCACGAGCACCAGGCCGAGGGCGTAGACGTCGGCCTTCGGGCCGGTGCGCTCGCCCCGGGCCTGCTCGGGGGCCGCGTAGCGCATGGTGCCCACGAGGTGGCCGCCGTGGTCGGTGATGCCGGTCTCGGCCAGGGCCCGGGCGAGCCCGAAGTCGGCGATGCGCAGCCGCCCGTCGTCGCCGAAGAGCAGGTTCGCCGGCTTCAGGTCGCGGTGCACGAGCCCCCGGCCGTGGGCGTGGGCCAGCCCGCGGCAGGCGTCGAGGCCCACGACGAGCGCCTGCGACGGGGTGAGCCGGTGCCCGGCGGAGAGCACGCCGCGCAGGCTCCCGCCGGCGAGGTACTCGGTGACCAGGTAGGGGACCTCGTCGACGCCGCTGTCGTGCACGACCACCACGTTCGGGTGGCTGATCGACGCCACCGTCTGGGCCTCGGCCCGGAAGCGCTCGAGGAAGTGCGGGTCGCCGGCCAGCGCCGGCTGGAGCATCTTCACCGCCACCTGCCGCTGGAGGGTCACGTCCTCGGCCAGGAACACCTGCGCCGAGGCGCCCGCGCCCAGCGGGGCGAGGAGCCGGTAGCGGCCGCCCACGACGCGACCGATCTGGTCGGACAGCTGGGACATGGTCACCGCACCACAGTACGAGCCCCCCGGCCGCTGCCGGTGGAGGGCACGCCGCTGCGAGACTGGGCCCGCCATGGCCGCCACCGCCCCCCACGCTCCCACCGGGCGCGCTCCCTGGATGCTCCACGCCGCCTTCTGGGTGGTCCTCGTGGAGTCCGCGCTCGAGGGGGCGTTCGTCCTCGGGCGGGAGGACTACGGGCCCGGCGGCAAGGCGGTGGTGCTGCTGGCGTTCGCGGCGAAGGTCGGATTCGCGCACCTGGCCCGCCGGCTCAGCGCAGGCGGCGCCCTCGGGTTGCTCGTGCTGGAGCTGGTGGGCATCCTCGTGGCGCTGGGCGCCGACTGGGAGCCGTGGCTCCGCCTCACGCTGGTCGCCACCGTCGTCGCCGTCTTCGCCCTCGTCCTGTCGTCCCTGCGCGCCTTCCCCTCCCCGGAGCTCCCCTCGCCGTGAACCCCGCCCCGCTCGCCTATCCCACCCGCACGAAGGTCATCGTGGTGGTCGTCCTCGCCGTCGCCATCTCGGCCCTGGTGCTGGGCTACCTCACGACCGCCGACCGCGGCGGTCCGGCGGCCGAGGTCACCGGCGCCGGCGTCGACACCGCGAACCGCGTGCCGGGCGGCGTGGAGGCTCTGATCCCCCGCGACGGCGCCGAGATCCTCGGCCAGGAGACGATCGGGATCGACCTCGCCCCGGGCTGGACCGGTGAGCTCCTGCTCCTGCCCGGCAACGGCCAGGCCACGACCCTGCCCGAGGACGAGCTGGAGCGCGACGAGCTCGACCGCATCACGTTCACCCCCGGCGAGGGGAAGGTGATCGAGCGCCTCAGCGGCGACTACTGCCTCGCCGCCACGATCTGGGACCGGGTCGAGGGTCGGGAGGCGACGCAGAAGACCGAGAACTGGTGCTTCTCGGCCACGTAGGTCAGGGGAGCTCGCCGGTGGCGAGCAGGTGCTCGAAGCCGGCCTCGTCGAGCAGTGGGATCCCGAGCTCCTCGGCCTTGGTGAGCTTCGAGGCACCGGGCGAGTCCCCCACGACGACGGCCGTGGTCTTCTTCGACACCGACCCAGGCGACTTGCCGCCGCGCGCCTTGATGGCCGCCTCGACCGCCTCGCGGTCGTAGCCGTCGAGCGAGCCCGTGACCACGACGGTCTTGCCGGCCAGGGTCTGGGGGACGTCGTCGGGGACCTCCTCCCCGGCGAAGTTGAGCCCCGCGGTCCGCAAGCGCTCGATGACCCCTCGGTGGGCATCGTCGTCGAACCACCGACGCACGGACGCGGCGATGGTGGGGCCCACACCCTCGACCGCCGCCAGCGTCTCGACGTCGGCGTCCATGATCCCGTCGAGGTCGAAGCGCCGGGCGAGCGCCTCGGCCCCCGCCGGGCCGAGGTGGCGGATGTTCAGACCGACGAGCAGGTGGCGCAGCGGGCGGTCCTTGGTGGCTTCGATGGCGGCACGGAGGTTGTCGACCGAGGTCTGCCCGTAGCCCTCGAGCTCGAGCAGGCGGTCGAGGTCGAGCTCGTACACGCTGGCCACGTCGTGGAGCAGCCCGAGCTCGAGCAGCTGCGCCACCGTGCGCTCGCCCAAGCCCTCGATGTCCATGCCGCCGCGGCTGGCGAAGTGCTCGATGGCGCCCTGGACCTGGAACGGGCACTCCGGGTGGACGCAGCGGGTGTCGGACTCGCCCTCGGGGCGCACGAGCGTGGACTGCAGCGGGCACGGGCAGGTGGTGGGGAACGTCCACGGCTCGAGCCCGTCCGGCCGGGCGGCGAGCACGGGCCCGACGACCTCGGGGATCACGTCGCCGGCCCGGCGCACGATGACGGTGTCGCCCGGGCGGACGTCCTTGGCCGCCACCTGGTCCTGGTTGTGGAGCGTGGCCCGCTCGACGTTGGCGCCGCCGACGAAGACCGGTTCGAGCACGGCGTAGGGCGTGGCCCGGCCGGTGCGCCCGACCGAGACCATGATGTCGAGCAGGGTGGTGGTGCGCTCCTCGGGCGGGAACTTGTAGGCGATGGCCCACCGAGGCGCCCGCGTGGTGACGCCGAGGTCGCGCCGGCGGGCGAGGTCGGAGACCTTCACGACCGCGCCGTCGATCTCGTAGGGCAGGTCGTGGCGGTGGTCCTGCCAGCGCAGGCAGAACTCGACCACGTCGTCGATGGCGTCGAGGGTGCGGATCTCCGGGTTGACGGGGAAGCCCAGCTCGCGCAGGAGGTCGAAGGTCTCCTCGTGGCGGGACATCGCCGGGCCACCCTCGACCTCCCCGAGCTGGTACGTCCACATCGACAGCTCGCGCTGGCCCGTGACCGACGGGTCCTTCTGGCGCAGGGCGCCGGCGGCGGAGTTGCGGGGGTTGATGAACGGGGCGTGGCCGGTGGCGGCCGCCCACTCGTTCAGCCGCTCGAACGCCGAGGTGGTCATGTACACCTCGCCCCGGACCTCGAGCACCGAGGGGGCCCCGGCGGGCAGGCGCGTGGGGATGTCGGCGATGGTGCGCACGTTGGCGGTGACGTCCTCGCCGACCCGACCGTCGCCCCGGGTGGCGGCCTGCACGAGCGCACCGTCCTCGTAGCGCAGGGCGATGGCCACCCCGTCGATCTTCAGCTCGCACACGTAGCCGTAGTGCACGGGCTCGTCGCCGGCCGCGACGCCGAGCCGGCGCTGCAGCCGCTCGTCCCAGGCCCGGACCTCCTCGGCCGCGAACGCGTTGTCGAGCGACAGGAGCGGGGTGGAGTGCACCACCGGCGAGAAGGCGCCGGACGCCCGGCCGCCGACGCGCTGGGTGGGCGAGGCCTCGTCGCGCAGCTCCGGGTGGCGCTCCTCGAGGGCGCGCAGCTCGCGGACCAGCTCGTCGTACTCGGCGTCGGTGACGATGGGCGCGTCCTGGACGTAGTAGCGCTCGTCGTGCTCGAGGATCTCGGCGCGGAGCTGCTCGGCGCGGCGGACGTCCTCCTGGTCGGGCTCGCTCACCCGGGCGACGTTACCCAGGGGGTCCGACAGCTCCGGACGGCCCGATCAGGCGCCGACGCTGAGCTTGACGCCGAAGGACTGGCGGCGCACCCGCTCGGCGAGGTCGACCGTGAGCGCCAGGATGTGCTCGGCCTGCAGCGGGTCGTGGGGGGCGAGCCCGCACTCGGGCGTCACCAGCGCCTGCTCGCGGAGGCGCAGGGCGTCGCAGCCGCGGCGCACCAGCTCGCACCACGTGTCGGAGAGCGTGCGCCACAGCCGGTCGGAGGAGTCGCCGACGGGGCTCGAGGTGGGCACCGCACCCCACGCCACCCAGCCGCCGCGGTCGAGGTGCACCCCGAGTGCACCGGCGTGATCGGCGATGGACGGGGCGACGGGGAGCGAGATGATCTGCGGGCCGGTGTCGAGGGCCAGGCGCCAGTCGGTCTCGCCGCAGCAGTGGAGCCCGGTGACTGCGTACGCCTCCACCGCCGCCAGGGCGCTGGACACCAGGTCGAGGGCGTCGTCGGTGGCGAGCGGGAAGCCGGGGCGGGACAGGGCGACGAGGCTGGGCTCGTCGACGAAGGCCACCTGCGGGGCGAGGGGTGCGGTGCGCAGCGCCTCGCCGAGCATCGCGCCGGCTCGGGCCGTGACCGCGGCGGCGGCCGTGGCGAATGCCGCGTCCACCGGCGCTCCGGCCTCGACGAGCGCCAGGCCGAGGGTGACCGGGCCCGTCAGCTGCAGCTTGATGGGAGCGGTGCGGTGGCGGTTGGCGTGCAGGAAGGCACGAAGGCCGGCGAACGCGGGGCCGTCGATGCCCGGGCCGTCGACGAAGGGGGCGGCCGGGTCGAGCTCGCCGTCGATGCGGAGGGAGCCGTCGTCGCCGACCGTGACGCCGCGCAGGCCCCAGGCACCCTGGGCGATCATCCCCTCCCGCCGGTCGCGGACGGGCAGGGAGGGCGCGGCGGGGAGGTCGGGGCAGGCCGCCATCGCCAGCGAGACGGCGGCGTCGACGTGGCGGTGGGGCAGGCTGCCGATGGCCGAGGCCGTGCCGACGCGCAGGTTGACGGCCTTCACGACCGTCCCCCGGGCCCACCCGCGGGGAGCTGGGTGGTGCGTCCCCCCTCGTCCTGCATGACACCGGAATAGCCACCGCCACGGGCGGCGGGCAAATCTGTCGACCCCATGCCGCGCTCGCTCCCCTCGGCCCCGCTCTGGTCGCTCCGGGCCTGCTGGCTGCTCCTCCCCGTCGTCGCGGGGCCCGCCGTGGCGGACGCGCTCGACGATCGGAGCCGCCCCGTGCAGCTGGTGGGCTCCGGTCTGGCGTGGGGGGCGTGGGCGGTCCTGCTCGTGGCCGCCCTGGTCCCGCGCACCGTGACCCTCACCGTGGTCCGCACCGTCGCCCCGGGGGCGGTCGCCCTCGCGGCATGGTCGGCGATCGGTCCGGAGCGCGCGCCTTGGGCGGCGGCCGGCGTGGTGGGCGCGGTGGTCTGCACCCTCCTCGCCTTCACCCCGGCCGTCGCCGACGCATTCGTCGACGGGTCGAGCTACGGCGACGAGCGGCGGGTGGCGCTGCGCACGCCGCTGGCGGTGGCCGCCGGTCCGGCGGCGATCGCCTGGGTGCTGGCGGCAGCCGGCGCCGTCACCGGACCGCTCCTGCTCGCCGCCGAGCACTGGGTCGCCGGCGCGGTGGCCACCGCCGTCGGGCTGCCGCTGGCGGCGCTGGCGGGGCGGCGCCTCCACGTGCTGAGCCGGCGCTGGCTCGTGTTCGTGCCCGCCGGCGTGGTGGTGCACGACCCGATCGCCCTGGCCGAACCGGTCCTGCTCCGCCGGCACGTGCTGCGCCGCGTCGGCCCGGCCGAAGCCGATGCCGTCGAGCGCGGCGCCGTCGACCTCACGGGTGGCGCGCTCGGCCTCGCCCTCGAGCTGCGCGCCGCCGAGCCGTTCCCGCTCGCCCGCCGGCAGGGCCGGGGCACGGTGGAGGCCGCCGGCGCCGACGCCGTGCTCGTCACCCCCGGCCGCCCCGCCGCCACCCTCGAGATCGCCGCCGAGCGCAAGCTCCCCGTCACCTGAGGGCGGAAGATGAGCCGTTCTTGCCGCCCGATCGGCGGCTCCCGGCGCCGGACGGGCGTCAAGAACGTGGAGTGGTCCGTTCTTGCCGCCCGAACGGCGGGCCGGCGCACCGGAAGGGCGTCAAGAACCTGCGGGCGGGGGCTCAGCGCTGGGCGATGCCGCCGCCGAGGACGAGGTCGTCGCGGTAGAGCACCACCGACTGGCCGGGAGCGATGCGGCGCTGCGGCTCGTCGAACGTGACCTGCGCGCCCTCCACCCGGGCCGGCACCGGCGTGCCGTGGGCGCTCGACTGGACGAGCACCGATCCGGTCACCGGGTCGTGGGCCCAGACGACGTCGCCCAGCTCGACCTCGCGGGCGAGCAGGTCGTCGGCGGCGCCGATGGTGACCGTGGCCGCGGCGACGTCGACGTCGACCGCGTAGCGGGGGGTGGCGTGGCCGCCGACGTCGAGGCCACGGCGCTGGCCGATCGTGACCAGCTCGACCGCGTCGACGCGTCCGACG
>DASUEE010000179.1:0-6168 GCA_036275235.1 Acidimicrobiales bacterium
GGCCACCGGGATGGCGCTGCACGCGACCATGCGGTGAAGGTACCGCTCCGTCACGACCTGCTCCGGGGCGACGCCGATGGTGCGCACCCAGCGGGCGAGCCGGTGCCGGTCGGGCTCGACGCCCGGCCCGAGGTACTCGGCGGTGGCCACGAGCGAGCACCCCTCGGGCGCCCGCCCTGCGGCGATCGAGTGGTGCGAGGCGTACATCGGCGGGTCGAGGCCGAGCGCGATCGGGTGCGGTGGGGCGCCCCGGAGCCCCACGTCGAGGCAGGCGACGTCGGCCGACGGGCCGGCGGCGAGCTCGTTCCCGATCAGCGCACCCGCGTTCGCCGGGCCGCCGGCGGCGGCGACGACGGCTGCAGCGTCCGGCAGCTCCCGGACCGGGTCGTCCCGCACGATGCGCGCGCCGGCCCGGGTGGCGACCTCCTCGAGCGCGCCGACCAGCTGCTGCCACCCGCCGTCGAGGTAGACGACCCCGGGACCGGTGCCCTGCTGCAGCATCTGAACGGTGACGTCGGCGCTCATCTCCTGCGGGCGGTTCGCGTAGGTCGTGAGCCGCGAGAGGAGGTGCAGCGTCTCGCGGACGCGCCGGCGGCGGGCGACCCCGTCGACCCACTCGGCGGTCGTCCGCTGCGCGTGCTCCGACGGGCGCTGGCGGGCGAGGGTGCCGAGCACCTTCGCCAGCTCCGCCTTGTCTCGCCCGCCCATGGCCGAGGTGCGCAGCAGCGACGCCGGCCCGGTGGGAGCCCGGTGCAGCTCCTCGTCGCGGACGAAGACGCCCTCGACGCGGGGGACGGCGCCCCGGGGACAGATGCCCAGCTCGGCGAGGGCTCGCTCGGCGGGGCCCCCGCGGTAGAGGGCGTGGGGGCCCTGGTCGACGAGGAAGCCCTCGTGCTCGTCGGTGGTGGCCCGGCCGCCGAGGCGACCGCGGGTCTCGTGCACCACGACGGATGCGCCGGCGCGGGCGGCGAAGGCGGCGGCGGCGAGGCCGGCCAGGCCGCCGCCGATGACGTGGATCTCGTGTCCGTGCTCCATGCCCTCCTGACGAGGCAGCGTGGTCCTCGCGTGACAGCTCGCGAGGTCTCGTCGCTCGGTGAGACCTCCTGGCACCCGGTGACGAAATCCCCTCGGGTGACGGGGGTCGCCGGCTGCAGACTCCCTCGGATGGCCGTGACGATCCGACGGGCGACGCTCGACGACCTCGACGTCCTGATGGAGCTCCGGGCCGAGGTCGCCGCCGAAGGCGTCTGGATCGGTGCCGAGCTGCCGCTCGACGTCGAGGGCGACCGCACCCGGTTCGCGGCGACGATCGAGGCGCAGGCCGACGGGTGCACAGACGTGATGTACGTCGCCGAGCTGGACGACGGCCGCGTCGTCGGCAACCTCTCGATGCACCAGCGCGCCGGCATCGCCACGCTGGGCATGAACGTCTCGCTGCACCACCGCGGCGCCGGCATCGGCGTGGCGCTGATGGCCGCGGCGGTCGAGTGGGCCCGGCGGACCGGCGCCCACAAGGTCGAGCTCGAGCGGTGGCCGTGGAACGAGCCGGCTCGCCGCCTGTACGAGCGCTTCGGCTTCGTCGAGGAGGGCTACCGGCGGCGCCAGTACCGGCGCAAGGACGGCTCGCTGTGGGACTCGGTCCTCATGGGCCTCGTCCTGGACCACGAGGCGCCCGGGCACGAGATCCGGCCGGCCGAGCCGCCCCGCTGACCCACGGGTCCGCCGTTCCTGTCACCCCCCGTCGGTACGGTCGGATCCATGGCCCCCGACGCGCTCGACCCGCCCACGCCGGCTGCCGGCGCGCCGGTCGGGCGCGTCATCGGCACGGAGGACGCCACCCCGCTCGAGTACTGGGTCGCCGTCGCCGACGACCAGTTCCTCCAGCTCGACGACGTCGTCGCCCTCGAGCGCGTCCTGCCCGACGGCCAGCGGGTGGAGCTCTACGGCATGGTCGAGCAGGTCCGGGCCCGGCACGAGGGCGCCCAGTACGACAGCGACGTCTTCCTCATCGAGGAGGGGGTCCTTCCGGCCCAGGTCAGCCAGGCCGCCCAGATCGCCACCACGCGCGTGGAGCCCGAGGTGTTCGTGCCCCCGCTGCCGGGGGCGCCCGTGCGCAAGGCCACGGGCGACGAACGGGCGCGGGCGCTCCTGTTCGACGAGATGGAGCGCAAGCTGCCCGCCGGGCTGTCGCGCGACGACGAGCCGTTCTTCCTCGACCTCGACTTCCTCGACGGCTCGCGCGGCGCCCACGTCAACATCTCGGGCGTCTCGGGCGTGGCCACCAAGACCACCTACGCCACCTTCCTGCTGTACTCGCTGTTCCACAGCGGGCGCCTGGGCGCCGCCACGGCCAACACCAAGGCCCTGGTCTTCAACGTGAAGGGCGAGGACCTGCTCTTCCTCGACCACCGCAACGCCCGGCTCGACGAGGCGCAGGCGGCCCGGTACGGCGCGCTCGGCCTGCAGCCCGGCGCGTTCCGCAGCGTCGGCATCGTCGCTCCGCCCCGGCCCGGCGATGCCAACGCCACGCCGCAGGTGGGGTCGCGTGCCACGGGGGTCGCGCCGTTCTTCTGGACCCTCGAGGAGTTCTGCCGCCAGCGGCTGCTGCCGTTCCTGTTCGCCGACGCCGAGGACGACCGCCAGCAGTACACGATGGTCGTGCACAACGTCGCCCGCCGCCTCGAGGAGGCCACGCCCTCGGGGCACGGCGGGGTCGTGGTCGACGGCGAGAGCTGCCGCACGTTCCGCGAGCTGGTCGAGGTCATCGACGCGCGGCTGAACGACGACGCCGTGGTCGCCGAGTGGGCCGGTCGAGCCATCGGCGGCGGCAGCATCGGCGCCTTCGTCCGCCGGCTGTTCGGCGCCGTCGACCACGTCGAGCACCTGATCCGGGGCGACGTCGAGCGCCGCAGCGCGAAGCCGGTCGACCTCGACGCCAACCAGGTCACGGTGGTCGACATCCACAACCTGAACGACCGGGCCAAGCGGTTCGTGGTGGGCGTCGTGCTCCGCCAGGCGTTCCAGGCCAAGGAGGCATCGGGCACGGCCGAGCCCCTGCAGTTCGTCGTCCTCGACGAGCTGAACAAGTACGCGCCCCGCGAGGGCGCCTCGCCCATCAAGGAGCTGCTGCTCGACATCGCCGAGCGGGGCCGCTCCCTCGGCATCATCCTCATCGGCGCCCAGCAGACGGCGAGCGAGGTCGAGCGGCGGGTCGTGGCCAACTCCGCCATCCGGGTCGTGGGCCGGCTCGACTCCGCCGAGGCGGGCCGGGGCGAGTACGGCTGGCTCCCGCAGGTCCAGCGGCAGCGGTCCACCATCATCAAGCCCGGCACGATGATCGTCAGCCAGCCCCAGCTGCCGGTCCCCGTCGTGATCGAGTTCCCCTTCCCGGCGTGGGCCACGCGCGTCTCGGAGACCGGCGGCACCGAGCACGAGCCCCGTCGCCCGCCGCCCGCCACCGACGAGGAGCTGTTCGACCTGTGAGGCTGCTCCACACCTCCGACTGGCACGTCGGCAAGCTCATCCGCGGCCAGAGCCGGGCCGACGAGCACCGCGCCGTGCTCGCCGAGATCGCGGGCGTCGCCGCCACCGAGGCGGTCGACCTCGTGCTCGTCGCCGGCGACCTGTTCGAGACCTCTGCCCCGGGGCCGGAGTCCGAGGAGGTCGTCTACCGCGCCCTCCTGGACCTGGCGCAGGTCGCCCCGGTGGTCGTCATCGGCGGGAACCACGACAACCCGCGCCGGCTCGACGCCGTCGCCCCGTTGCTGTCCCTCGGCCGGGTCACCGTGCTCGGCCGGCCGGCGGCCCCTGACGACGGCGGCGTGGTCCGCCTCGACGCCGGAGGCACGCCGGTCTGCCTGGCGCTGCTGCCGTTCGTGTCCAAGCGCCTCATCGTCAAGGCCCAGGACCTCATGGCCGACGACGCCTACGAGCACAGCCAGGCCTACGACGGCCGCGTCCGCGCCGTCGTCGGCCGGCTCTGCGGGGACTTCGGCGCCGACACCGTCAACCTCGTCTGCGCCCACGCATTCGCGGCCGGGGGCACCACCGGCGGCGGCGAGCGGTCGGTGCACACCGTCGAGGACTACAGCGTCGGCGCCCAGGCGTTCCCCGTCAGCGCCCAGTACGTCGCGCTCGGGCACCTGCACCGCGCCCAGGACATCCCCGGCCCCACCCGCATCCGCTACAGCGGCTCACCGCTCCAGCTCGACTTCGGTGAGGGGAGGGACACCAAGTCGGTGACCGTGGTCGAGCTCGAGCCTGGCACGCCGGCGGCGGTCCGCGAGGTCCCGCTCACCGCCGGCCGGGGCCTGCGCACCCTGCAGGGGAGCCTGGCCGAGCTCGAGGCCGTGGCCGGCTCCACCGGCGACGACTTCCTCCGCGTGGTCGTCACCGACACCCGGCGGGCCGGCCTCGCCGACCTGGTCCGGGAGTGGTTCCCCCTCTGCGTCGACGTGATCGTGCGGGCCCCCGACGACGACCGCCGCCGCCCGGCGGAGGCGGTGGCGGGCCGCCAGCCCGGCGAGCTGTTCCGCTCCTACCTGGCCACCACCGACCTCGCCGATCCGCGCGTGGCGGCGACCTTCGACGAGCTGCTCGAGGAGGTGACCTCGTGAGGCCCACCCGCATCGAGGTCGAGGGCTTCTCGGCCTTCCGGGCCCGCACCGAGGTCGACCTCGCCGACGCCGACCTGTTCGCGTTCGTCGGTCCCACCGGTGCCGGCAAGTCGTCGGTGATCGACGCCATGGTCTTCGCCCTCTACGGGTCGGTGCCCCGCTACGGCAGCGACCGCCTCGTCCACCCCGTCATCACCCAGGGCAAGCCGGAGTGCCGGGTCCAGCTCGACTTCGAGCTGGCGGGCACCGCGTACACGGCGGTTCGGGTGGTGCGGCGCACCAAGGGCGGTGCCACCACCAAGGAGGCGCGCCTGCAGCGCGGCGAGGAGGTGCTGGCGGCCGACGCCCGTGGCGTCACCGAGGCCGCCACCGAGCTGCTCGGCCTCGACCTCGAGCAGTTCACGAAGTGCGTGGTGCTCCCGCAGGGCGCCTTCGCGGCCCTCCTCCACGACACCTCGGCCAAGCGCCAGGACCTGCTCGTCAAGCTCCTGGACCTCGGCGTGTACGAGCAGGTGGCGGTCGCCGCCCGGCGGCGGGTGCAGGCCGCCGACCAGCGCCTCGCCGTGCTCGAGGGCCAGCTCCAGCAGCTCGGGTCGGCCACCGACGACGCCGTCGCCGCCGCCGAGGCCCGGGCCTCGGCCACCGCCGCGGTGGTGGCCCGCCTCGACGCTGCGACGCCGGCGCTCACCGCCCTCGACGACCGCACGCGTGCCATCGACGCCGACCTCGCCGGCGTCGTCGGCCAGCTCGAGGCGCTCGAGGGCATCGCCGTGCCGGCCGACGTCGGCTCGGTGGCGGACGCCGTGCGCCAGACCACCGAGGACGTCACGACAGCAGAGGCGTCCGAGCGCGCCGCGATGGTCGCGGTCGAGGAGGCGACGGCCCTGCGGGCGTCGCTCGGCGACCCCGCGCGCCTGCGCGAGCAGCTGCGCGCCCACACCGACCAGGCGGCGCTCGTCGAGCGCGTGGCGAAGGGCCGCTCGACGGTGGCCGACCAGCAGGCCGTGGTCGCGCAGCTCGACGACGCGGCGGCGGGGTCCGCCACCGCCGAGCAGGCGGCGGTCGCCGCGCTCGAGCGCGCCCGCCTCGAGCACGCCGCCGCCGACCTCGCCCGGCACCTCCACGAGGGCGACGAGTGCCCCGTGTGCGGCAGCACCGTCACCCGGTTGCCCTCGGTCGACGCCGGCGAGCTCGCCGCCGCCGAGGCCGCCCTCGCCGCCGCCCGGACCAGCCACCAGCAGGCGAGCGCCGCCGCCACGGGCGCCCGCACGACGCTCGCCGGCTACGAGGCCAGGCTCGAGTCGCTGACCGAGGAGCTGACCGCCGCCGAGGCGCACCTCGCCGGCGCGCCCAGCGCCGACGCGCTGCACGAGCAGCTGGCCGCCGTCGACGCCGCCGAGGCCGCGCTCGCCACGGCGCGGGCACGCGACCAGGACGCCCGCCGCACGGCCACCGCGGCCCGGGAGGCCCGAGACCGGGCCGTCGCCGCCGAGGGCCGCGCCCGGGCCGAGCTGGCTGCGGTGCGCGACCGCGTCGCCGCCCAGGGCCCACC
>DASUEE010000180.1:0-13784 GCA_036275235.1 Acidimicrobiales bacterium
CCCCGCCTTGATCAGCGCCTCCACCGTCTTCTTGTTCAGCACGCCGGGATCGACGCGCTCGCAGAAGTCGTGGAAGTCGCGGAAGGGCCCGTTCGCCTCCCGCTCGGCGATGATCAGCTCGCAGTGGCCGGTGCCCACGCCGCGCACGGCCGACATGCCGAAGACGATCTCGGCCCCGTCGATGCCGCCGTCGTCCCCGCGCCGCAGCTCCGGGGCGAAGTCGACCAGCGACCGGTTCACGTCGGCCACGGTGACCGGGATGCCCATCGCCCGGCACTCGGCCAGGTACACGGCCGCCTTGTCGAGGTTGCTCTTGACGCTGGTGAGCAGCGCCGCCATGTACTCGGCCGGGTAGTTCGCCTTCAGGTAGGCGATCTGGTAGGCGATGAAGCCGTAGCCGTAGCTGTGGCTCTTGTTGAAGGCGTAGTCGGCGAAGGGCTCGATCATGTCGAACCAGGCCTGCCCGACCTCGGTGCCGTAGCCGACCTGCTCACAGCCGGCGACGAACTTGTCGCGCTCCTTGGCCATGATGTCGCGGTTCTTCTTCCCAGCGGCCTTACGGAGCGAATCCGCATCTGCGAGGGAGTACCCGGCGAACTTCTGCGCCAGGCGCATCATTTGCTCCTGGTAGATGCAGAGCCCGTAGGTCGCGCCGAGGATCTCGTCGGCATCGTCGTGGATGTAGGAGATGTCCTTCCGGCCGTTCTTGCGGTCGGCGTAGTCGTTGTGCATGTTCGCCGCCATCGGCCCCGGCCGGTACAGGGCGACGAGGGCGGCGACGTCCTCGAAGGTGTCGGGCGCCAGCGAGCGCATGAGGGCGCGCATGGGCGGCGACTCGAGCTGGAACACGCCGATCGTGTCGCCCCGGCGGAGCAGCTCGTAGGTCGGTTCGTCCTCGAGGTCGACGTCGTCGATGTCGACCTGCTCGCCCCGGGTCATCTCGATGAGGTCGAGCGTGTCCGAGATGATGTCGAGATTGCGCAGGCCGAGGAAGTCCATCTTCAGCAGGCCGAGGTCCTCGACCCCGTGCATCTCGTACTGCGTGACGACGGGGGCTTCCTCGATGGGCTTGCCGGGCTCGGGCTTGCGCTGGATCGGCAGGTAGGTGGTGAGCGGGTCCTTGGTGATCACCACCGCGGCGGCGTGGATGCCGTCGGAGCGCCGCAGGCCCTCGAGGCCCTTGGCGACGTCGATGACCTCCTTGCACGTCGGGTCGGTCTCGTACATCGACCGGATCTCGGCAGCCATCTTGAAGCCGTCGGACCACTTGGGGTGCTCCTCGAGGCAGGCGTGCAGCGGGGTGTCGCGGCCCATGATGAGCGGCGGCATGGCCTTGGCGATGCGGTCACCCGTGCCGTAGTCGTGGCCGAGCACCCGGGCGGCGTCGCGCACCGCCTGGCGGGCCTTGATGGTGCCGAAGGTGATGATCTGCGCGACGTTCTCGCGGCCGTAGCGCTCGGCCGCGTAGCGGATCATCTCGTCCCGGTAGCGCGTGTCGAAGTCCATGTCGATGTCCGGCATGGAGATGCGCGACGGGTTCAGGAACCGCTCGAACAGCAGGTCGTACTTGATGGGGTCGAGGTCGGTGATCCAGAGCGTGTACGCCACCGCGCAGCCGGCCGCCGAGTTGTGCACGATGTAGGAGTCGGTGAGGAAGGAGTGGTCCTCCGGGACCTCGAGGTCGAACACCTCGGAGACGTGGGCGGTCGACTCGACCGACCGGACGCGGGAGTACACGTAGTCGTCGTCCGCGCCGCCGAACTGCAGCTTCGGCGGCGTGAGGTTCGGCGTCGTGCGAATGCGCCAGGCGACCGAGCGGTTCCGGTATTCGGGTCGTTCGTCTTCCCGGTCGTCCACCTGGACGCCGGCGGGAGCGCCGACGGCCCACAACAGGTCACGGACCTGCTGCATGAGTCTGTGCGAAGAGGTCGCATACATCGACCGCTGTGCATTCTTCGATCCATCTCCCCACCAGAGGCCCGCCAGCAACGTCCGCTTCTGCTCGGTGTCGAGCTCTGCGCACCACTCCGGGAGATGCTTCGTCTGGGCGGTGAAGCGGTAGTCGGGCACCAAGTGTTGGAACAGGGCCCGCACGGCTGCCGACCGCACGAACGTCTGCGTGAGATCGGTGGTGGCGTGATCGCAGCGGGTGACATCGAGCCCCCAGATCCGCTTGATCATGAGCGGGAGGGTGTCGTCCATCTCCGACCGTCGCTCGGCGAAGCCGACGACCCGTTCGCTGTCCTGCCGGATCCAGCCGTCCGAGGCGAACGCGCCGAGCACGAACAACAGGTCGTCGTCGACCTCGATGAACCGAGGGGTCCGGATCTCTGTCACGCACGACGAGCGGAGGTACTCGTCCCATGCCTCGAACGAGTCGAAGCCCCGGCGGCGCAGCTCGGCGGCGAGGGTGTCACGCGAGCGAAGGCTCCGTGACCCCGCCGCCAGGTGGTGCTCGATCGGACCTTCTTCCGGGTACGTGGCCAGGACGTTCCGCAAGGCCGCGGCGTTGAGGCCGGCCTCCCTGGCCACGACCATGGCCGAGTGTGGGTAGCGAGCCCGACCCTCGTTGCGCTCCAGGTGGTCCCGATACGACGCCAGCGACTCGAAACCCCGGGAGCGCAGCTCGATCACGAGCCGGTCCCGCATCCGCCCAGACGCGATGGCACGTCGCGCCGACCCTGCGATCGGCCCCTCGAACGGGACGCCCTGGTCGAGGACGGTCGTGATCGCGTTCCTGCTCACCCCGGTGACGCGAGAGATCTCACGGATCGAGTGTGGATACGGAGCGTTGACCGGGACCCGCTCGATGATCTCGTCGGCTGTCACCTCGAAGGTGCAGTCGCCGAGGGGCACGGGAAGCAGCGGAGCGACGTCGATCGAGGCGGACGCAGTGCCCGGGCTGGGAGGCCGGGGGATGCAGAGCAGATCACCGACCCGCACCTCGCTCGCTGGCACCCACTCGAGCGGCGACGACACCGAGCGGGCGAACTTGGCCCCGCCGCGCAGACGCCCATCGGCGGTCTCCAGCTCTCCGCGCCGGACGAGCACCTTGTGATCGGCCGTCATCGACACGCCACCACCGCCGCTGTAGCCACGGATCGTCACCAGCGGCTCGTCCACCTCGTAGCGGAAGGTGTTGGAGACCTTGCGGATCGCTCCCGTGTGGGTCCTCACCTCGTCGCCGACTCGTACGTCGCGGATCGGCTTGTACCCCTCGGTGGTCCAGATCTGCGTGTCGCCGTGGAGACATCCACGGCCGGGGCCGACCCGGATGCCGTTGTCGCGGGCGTGCTTGATGAGGTCCCAGGTGATGAGGAAGTAGCTGGAGAACCCCATGTCGCCGATGACCTTCAGCTCGTAGACGAGCCGCTCGGTGACGGAGTCGTCGAGCTGGTCGCCCCAGCGCTTGCGGGCGCCCTCGAACACGAGGTGGCGGAGGTAGTCGTCGTCGGTCGCGAAGCCCGGCGGCAGCGGGAAGTTCGGCAGCTGTGGCTTGCCGAAGGTGATCTCGACCTCGCACCGTTCGGCGACCCACAGCGTGTTGTCGCACGCGGTGGGCAGCTCGCGGAAGAGGTACCGCATCTCCTCGGCGGACTTGAGGTAGTGGTCGTCGCCGTGGAACTTGAAGCGGTTCGTGTCGCTGACGAGGCTGTTCGTCTGGACGCACAAGAGGGCGTCGTGGCTGAGCGCGTCCTCGCGGTGGACGTAGTGGCTGTCGTTGGTGGCGAGCAGCGGTGCCCGGATGGCCTTGGCCAGCTCGGCCAGGCGCGGGTTCGACCACTGCTGGGCCGGGATGCCGTGGTCCTGGAGCTCGACGAAGAGGTTGTCGCGCCCGAAGATGTCCTGGAGCCGGCCGGCGAGCTTCACGGCGTTGTCGAACCGCTCGTCCTCCGACAGCGGGTCGGCCTGCTGCTTGTCCGGGTCCATGATCGCCTTGGGCACCATGGCCTGCAGCACGTGGCCGCCGAGGCAGCCGGTCGTGGCAATGAGGCCCTCGCTGTGCTCCTCGAGGAGCTCCCAGTCGACCTTGGGCTTGCGGTAGTAGCCCTCCATGAACGATCGCGAGGCGAGCTGGATCAGGTTCTTGTATCCGACCTCGCTCTCGGCCAGCAGCGTGAGGTGGTACCAGGGCTTCTTGTCGCCCTCGCCCTCGCCGCCGGAGTCGTCCATGCGGCCCCGGGCGGCGATGCGCTCGGAGCGGTGGTCGTGGGCCATGTAGGCCTCGGTGCCGAGGATCGGCTTGACCCCCCGGTCCTTGCAGGCCCGGTAGAAGTCGAGGATCCCGTACATGTTGCCGTGGTCGGTGATGCCCAGCGCCGGCTGGCCGTCGGCCGCCGCCGCCGCCACGAGCTCGTCGAGGCGAGCCGCGCCGTCCAGCATCGAGTACTCGGTGTGGACGTGGAGGTGGGTGAACGAATCAGCCACCGGGGCCCCTTCTCGACGCGACTTCCACAGCGTGCTCCACAGCCGTTCTCCACAGCTGTGGACGAATCACACCCGTGTGATTCGTGCCTGGTGACCGTAGCAGCCGGCACCCGCACCCGGACGGGCCGGCGGGCGGATCACTCGCGCGGCCGCTCGTGCTGGGCGGCGTCGATGCGTCGCCACTCGGCCAGCTCGTGGTCGAGCGCCTCGTCGTCGCCCGGGATGGTGAGGGCCGAGCCGGAGACGGACACGTCGGCGACGCCGCCGGCGGCCAGCAGCTCGCGCACCCGCTCCATCAGGCGATCGTGGAAGACGCGCGCCCCCTCCTCCGCCGTCTCCGGCAGGATCGTGGCGATCCGGTGCACGCGGCCGTCGTAGCCGTGCGCGACGCGATCCATCGTGCGCACGCCGTCGGCCAGCTTCGTGCCGAGCTCCCGGAGCAGCGCGCGGCGGCGCCGGCCACCCAGCGCGGCGATCGGGGCGCCGTCGATCTCGAGCAGCGACACGGAGAAGATCGTCTGGTACCGCAGCGACCGGGCCTTCTCGAGGTCGACGTCGGACAGCAGGAAGCGCGAGTTGTTGACGCCGGTGAGGTCGTCGACCTGGTCGTACAGGTCGAGCTTGTCGAGCGACATCTCGAGCGTCCCCGAGGCCCACCCGCCCACGGCGCCGAACAGGAAGTAGGCGATCGCTCGCGACACGATGATGGCCGAGAACTCGCCCCAGCCCACGGCGTCGATGGCGTCGGCCCGCAGGACGACGTAGACACCGGTGGCCGCCGCCGCGCCGAGCAGTCCGCCCGGGAGGCCGAACCACAGCAGCAGCAGGAAGACCGGCGCGAAGAGGAGCGTGGCGATGACCTCGGCGGTGTCCACGCTGCGCACGAGCAGCACGGCCACGAGCACGGCGAGGATCCCCAGGCCGACCAGCCCGAGGAGCTGCCGGGCCCGCCGGTAGCCGAGCCGGACCAGCTGTGCCGACATCGACGGCGGCGCCATGGGCGGGACGTTACCCGGCCCTGTCGATCGTGCCGGTGACCGTCGCGGCCTCCGGTCCTCGTCACCCGTGCCGGGGTGTGGTTCGATGAGGGCGATGTGGCTGCTGCCGGTGTCGCTGCGGGCGAAGATGGCCGCCGTCATGCTGCTCGGGATCTTCTTCATCCCGTTCGCCACCTCGGACCTGCGGGGCCTGAGCCACATCCTCACCTGCCGGGACTCCGTGTCGACCTCCTTGTTCGTCGACGGCGGCAGCGACGACCAGGGGTCCGTGCTCGGCTCGGCGGACACCGTCACCCGGGAGGAGGTCGGCCTCGGCCTCTGCGGTGGTCTCCTCGTCGACCTCCAGCTCACGTCGTCCCGGGCCGACCGGGCCGTGGTGCTCGTCGCCATCACGAACACCAGCGACCACCGCTGGCAGGGCAGCGTGGAGCTCGACTTCGAGGGGGCGCCGGTGCCGGTGTCGATCGGCGACATCCGTCAGGGCGGCACGGAGACCGACACGGTCGAGGTGCGCATCCCCGAAGGACGGGCCTACGAGATCACCGCCACCTTGCTGATCGGGCCCTGACCGCCGACGTCGGGAGCCGCCTCCCGCGTGGCGTGACGGTACCGACGGGCCGAGGCCCGCCCGCCTGGTCAAAATTGGTGGAACATGGGGCTCGGAGTGGCGAGGGGACGTATGGCGCAACGATCGCGGGTACGGATCGCGCGGACAGCGGCGCCCGTCTCGCGGGGTGATCGGGCCGACCGTGCGGAGGTGATCTGCCCGTGGCGCGACGGAGTGATGACGACCAGCGGTGCCGCCGCCAGCTCGACGTGCTGGTGGTGGACGACCACAGGACCTTCGCCGACGCGCTCTGCATCGCGATCGGTCTGCAAGGCGACATGTCCTGCCGTGCGGCTGCTCGCTCGGCGGAGGCGGCGTTCGCCGACATCGACGTCCACGGCTGCCCCGACGTGGTCCTGCTCGACGTCGAGCTGCCCGGGATGGACGGCATCGAGGCGGTCCGCGTGCTCCGCTCGCGCTGCCCGGCGGTACGGGTCGTGCTGGTCACCGCCGACACGCGGGCCCAGACCCTGATCGACGCCGTGGAGGCCGGCGCCCACGGCTACCTGCCGAAGAGCTACCCGTTCGCCCAGCTCCTCTCGCAGCTGCGCCGGCTCGACGACGAGCTGGTCGCCGAGCCGCTCTCGCTGGAACGGGCGCTCCGGCGCGTCCCGGAGGTCCCGAGCCCGCCCGCCGAGCCGGACCCCGAGCTGACCGAGCGCGAGTACCAGATCCTCCTGCTCCTCGCGGAGGGGCTGGCGGTGAAGCAGGTCGCCTCCCGGCTCCACATGAGCGTGCACACCTGTCGCGGCCACGTCGCGACGCTGCTGCGGAAGTTCGATGTGCACTCGCAGCTGGCCGCGGTCGTCGCCGCCGCGAGGCGCGGGATGCTCCCGAACCTCGTGGCCGGGCCGGCCCACGCACCTCAAGATTGACCGTGTGCGGCCGCCGGCAGCGACCGTACGCTCGCCCGCAGTGGCTCCCTGGCGGCGATGGGAACGGTTCGGATGGCGCACGTGACGGTCGACGAGATCGTCGAGTCGCTCGGCGACGCGCCCGGGCGCCGGTCGCTGAAGGTCCGGCTGTCGCTGGTCGGCGCGGTGGTCGCGGTGGCCGCGCTCGACCTCGCGACCGGGGTGACGGACGGGCCCTCGCTCCTGTGGGCGCCGATCGTCGCGGTGGTCGCCCTCGCGTGCTCGTGGACGGCGGTCGAGGTGGTCGTCGTCCTCGCCGCCGCCGTCGGCGCGGCGGGGTCGATCGACGAGGGCGGCGGTGCGCCCGCCCTCGAGGTCGCCGCCCGGACGGTCGGCCTCCTCGCCATCGCCGCGGGCGCGGCGTGGGTGATCAGCACGGGCCGGGAGCTGGCCAGGCGGTCGCGAGTCGACTTCGCCACCGGCCTGCTCAACCGGGCGGGCCTGGTGGCCACGCTCGAGCGCGAGCGGCAGCGCTCGCTGCGCTCGGGTTCCCCGCTGACGCTCGTCTACCTCGACCTCGACGGCTTGAAGGATGCCAACGACGTCCACGGGCACGACCGCGGCGACGAGCTGATCCGCCGGTTCGCGGTGCACCTCGACCACGCCCGCCGGACGGTCGACGCGGCGGCGCGCCTGGGTGGGGACGAGTTCGCCCTCGTGCTGCCCGCCACCGACCGCGCCGGTGCCACCCAGCTGCTGGAACGCCTCTACGCGGACGTCGCCGAGGACCGCGAGTGCCTCCCCGTGAGCGCCGGCGCCGTGACGTGGGCGGTCCCGCCCCCGGTCGAGCAGATGGTCTGCGAGTGCGACCGCGCGATGTACGACGTCAAGCGTCGGGGCGGTGGGGGCTGGACGGCGCGGTCCCACCGGTGCGGTGCGGTCCGCCCCGAGGGCGTGGCCACTCGGTCGCGGCCGGGCCTGCGCCGCTGATCAGCTCGTCGCCAGCCGGACCCGGACCGAGGTGCCACCGCCCGGCAGGTCGTCGATCCAGGCGTCCCCGCCGTGCAGGCGGGCGAAGGCGCGCACCAGGTGGAGGCCCACGCCCATGCCGCCGGCGGTCGAGCGGTGGAACGGCTCGAAGAGCTCATCGCGCAGGTCGTCGGGGATCCCCGGGCCTTCGTCGTCGATGTGCAGCAGCAGGTGGTCGCCCTCGTCCCGCCCGCACACGGTCACCGGCCCGTCCCCCGAGGTGTGCTGGAGCGCGTTCTCGACGAGGTTGGCCACGATCCGGCGCGTGAGCCCCGGGTCGACGTCGACCGTGACGTCGTCGACGTCGAGTCGCACCCGCGCCGGGTCGCGGCTGCGACCCACCACCTCCCGGACCAGCCCGGCGACCGGGGTGGCATCCCGGCGCACGGTCGTCACCCCCTGCTCGAGGCGCTCGGCGTCGAACAGGTCGTCGATGACGCCCTCGATGTCCCCGACGGCGGCGCCCATGGTCTCGAGCATCCGGCGACCGGCGTCGACGTCGAACGTCGACGGGTGGTCGAGCTGGTCGCGGAGCACGCCGATCGAGCCGGACAACGCCGACACGGAGGCCCGCAGGTCGTGGACGACGGCGAGGATGAACGTGTCACCGGGGTCGAACCCTCCGGCACCTCCAGAACGGGTTCCGACCACCCCACCCCTCCACACCGAGCACCACGGCCCCGACGCACTCGCCGGCGAGGAGCGTACCGGGGCGAGGGGCTACAGGTACGTGCCGGGCGGGTGGGCGCCCTCGGCGGACGCCCCGCGCTGGCCGGACTCGAGCTGGTGGCGCATCTGCTCGAGCTGCTGGCGGGCGGCGGCCTGCTGGGCGAAGAGCGTGGCCTGGATCCCGTGGAAGAGCCCCTCGAGCCAGCCGACCAGCTGGGCCTGCGCCACGCGCAGCTCGCCGGCGGACGCCGGCGTGTCGCCGAAGGGCGAGGCCAGTCGGTGCAGCTCTTCGGCGAGGTCGTCGGAGAGGGCGCCCGAGAGCTCCTTGACCGACTGGTCGTAGATCTCCCGGAGCCGCTCCCGGCCGGCTTCGTCGAGCTCGGCGGAGCGGACCTCCTCGAGCAGCTGTCGGATCATGGCTCCGATGCGCATCACCCGGCCCGGCTCCTGCACCGCCTCCCGCTCGCCCTGCTCCTCGCCGGCCGACGCCTCGATCAGCTCTCCGCGCTCCACGGTCTCGGTGCCGTCCGTGCCGGGCGCGGCGTCATCGGTCGTGTCGGTCTGGGCGTCGGCGTCGGTCACGTCGGTGCTGCTCCGGGGGGTCGGGGGTGGGTTCAGGCGATGCCGGCCACGAACGGCACGAGCATCTCGTCCTCCGTGAGCGAGCCGTGGCGGCCGATGAGGTGGTACGGGCCGGTGTCGGCGGGATCGATGTAGGCGATGGGCTCGCGCGCGACGAGCGCGACGTCGCCGAGCCGGGCCCGCACGGTGTCGACGACGCGTGGGCCGAACCAGCCCTCGTCGATGACCTGGTCACGCGAGACGACCCACCCGGTGTCGGCGTGGGCCTCGGCGGCGGCGAGGAGCTGGCGGCTGCGGCCGGGGCGGGCGTGCAGCCAGCGGAAGCGCCCCTCGCCCGACTGCATGGACAGGTGGTCGCGGATGGCGGGATCGAGCTCCACCAGGCGGTCACCCACCTCGACCTGGCCGTGGTCGGCGGTGACGGCGAGCAGCGTCCCGCGTGGCAGGGCGTCGAGCAGCTCGGCCACGAGGTGGTCGACCCAGCGCAGCTCGGAGTCGTAGTGGTCGCCGAGGCCGTACTCGTGCGCGACCTTGTCGAGCCCTTCGTAGTAGGCGTACACGAAGGGCTCGCCGCCACGTACGAGGCGGGTGACCTCGGTGACGAGCGTGCCGAGCGTGCGGTACCCGACGAAGCGGGTGCCGCCCAGGTGTGCGTCGGTGAAGCCGGTGTGGGCGAACTCGGCGCGCGTGACGACCGGCGGCCGCTGGCCACCGAAGGGCTCGTGCATCTGGAACTCGGCCGGGGGCATCGAGCCCCGGGCGTCGCCGTCGGGGGTGGACCAGCGCAGCACGTTGAGCACGTGGCCGTCGACGGACATGCGGTAGCCGATCACGCCGTGCTCCCCGGGCGGCATGCCGGAGACGATCGACGTGAGGGCCGTGGAGGTCGTGGACGGCGCCACCGTGCAGACCGAACCGCCCTGCAGCGTGCTGGTGATGGTCGGCGCGAGGTGGGTGCGCGAGCAGAGCTGGTTCCAGCCCAGGCCGTCGATGGTGAGGAGCACCGTGGACCGCTCGGCCTCGGCGAGGGCGCGAGGCACCCAGTCGGCCAGCTCCTCGGGCGGGTCCTGGACCGCGGCCGCGACGTTGCACACGCATGCACCGGCGTAGTCGGGGATGTGCGGTTCGTCAGCCACCGCGCGCCACGCTAGCCATGGTGGTCGACGGGTCCGCACCCGGCCGGTGCGTACGATGCCGGGGTGCGCGTGTCGACCAGAGGCGACTACGCCAGCCGGGCGCTGCTCTCGCTGGCGCTCCACGGCGGCGACACGCCCGTATCGGTCCGGGACATCGCCGCCCGTACCGGGCTCCCCCAGCCCTACCTCGAGCAGATCCTGCTCGCGCTCAAGGGCGCGGGCCTCGTGCGCTCGAAGCGCGGCGTCGGTGGCGGGTACGTGCTCGCCCGCTCCCCCGAGGGCATCACCCTGGGTGCCATCGTCTCCGCGGTCGACGGGCCCATCACCCTCGGCGACTTCGGCGAGCCGCACACCGGCGGCGCCTGCGACCACGAGGGCCAGTGCGTCCTCCTGGCGGTGTGGGGTGACCTGGCCGACCACATGCGCCGGCACCTCGACGGCCTCCACCTCGCCGACCTCGTGCGCATGGCTCGGGGCGAGCAGGAGTGGCCGCCAGCACCCCACGAGGCCGACCACGCCGACGAGGCCACCCCCGACCGGCCGACCGCCGGCGACGCCGCCTGACCGCACCTGCGTTCTGGGGTACCGATCCCCCCGCAGGCGGGGGGATCGGTACCCCAGAACGTCTCAGGAGAGGTGGGCGAGGACCTCGACCAGGTCCGGTGGGAGCGGGCTGTCGGCCTCGATGCGCGCTCCGGTCACCGGGTGGGCGAAGGCCAGGTGCTCGGCGTGGAGGACCTGGCGCGGCGCCGGCAGGGTCTGGCGGGCGCCGCCGTAGCGGGTGTCGCCCACGACGGGGTGCCCGATGGCCTGGAGGTGCACGCGGATCTGGTGGGTGCGGCCCGTCTCGAGGTGGCAGACCAGCTCGGTGACCGGGACGGGCTCGTCGTGGCGGGCGACCACCTCGTAGCTCGTGCGGGCCTCGCGGCCGCCGACGACCACGGCCATCTTCGTGGGCTCCCTCGTCGAGCGCCCGATCGGGGCGTCGACCTGCCCACGGGGCTCCACGACGTGGCCCCACACCAGGGTGCGGTACCGGCGGGTCACCTCCCGGCGGCGCAGGGCACCGGTGAGGCCGGCGTGGGCCTCGGGGGTGCGAGCCACCACCAGCAGCCCGGAGGTGTCCCGGTCGAGGCGGTGGACGATGCCGGGCCGGAACGGCTCGCCCACGCCGGCCATCTCCGGGTAGCGGGACAGCAGTCCGTGCACCAGCGTGCCGGTGGGGTTGCCGGAGCCGGGGTGGACGACCAGCCCGGCCGGCTTGTCGACCACGACGAGGTGCGGATCCTCGAGCACCACCCGCACGTCGATCGCTGCGTCCGGCGCCACGGGCGGACCGGTGTCGATGGCGGGCAGCGCCAGCGAGATGACCTGGCCCTCCTCGACGCGATCGGCGCGGCGCGTGCGCACCTGCCCGTCGACCCGCACCTCGCCGGCGTCGACGAGGTCGGCGGCGACGCGGCGCGGCAGGTCGCAGAGCATCGCCACGACCCGGTCGAGCCGTTCGCCGGCCAGGACCTCGGGGAGGACGGCTTCGAAGTCGGTCACGTCCGGTCCTCGGCGGGCGCGTCGAGGGCGTCGGTGAAGAGGCCGACGGCGAGCAGCAGCCCGATGCCGATGGTGAGCGCGGCGTCGGCCAGGTTGAACACCGGGAACCACTGGAGGTCCACCATGTCGATGACCGGGCCGGTGAGGAACCCGCCGTCGCCGTCGCGGAAGAGCCGGTCGAGGAGGTTGCCGAGGGTCCCGCCGACGACGAGCCCGTAGGAGGCGAGCACCCAGGGCGAGCGCTGGTCCCGTCCCGACCGCACGAGGAACACGACCACCACGACCGCGATCACCGAGACCCAGGGGCCGCTGTCGGACGTGAGGGAGAACGCGGTGCCGGTGTTCTCGATCACGCGGAGGCGCAACGTCCACACGAGGTCGACGATGCGCGTCGGCTCGGTGAGCGCCTCGAGCGCCCACCACTTCGTGAGCTGGTCGAGGACGACGACCACCGCGGCGACGGCGGCGATGGCGGCCAGCGGCCGCCGGGGGCGGGTGGCGGCGACGCCGAGCGCGGGAGGTGACGCCTCAGCGCCGACCGAACCCACCGACCTTGAACTCGACCTTCTCCCGAGCCCACGGGATGGCCTCCAGCCGCTCCTGCGGGATGGGCTCGCCCGAGACCTCGCAGATGCCGTAGGTGCCCTCGTCGAACTTGGAGAGGGCGTGGTCGATCTCCTCGATCATCTCCAGCGCCTTGGCCGCCAGCGCGAGGTCGCGCCCGCGCTCGACGGCGATGGTGTCGCCCTCGCCGGACTCCTCGTCGAACTGCACGTCGCCGGGGTCGAGGTCCATCACGAGGCTGTCGGCCTCGGCGCGCAGCTGCTTCGCCTGGCGCTCGTAGGTGTCCCGCTCGACGAGCAGGAGCTTGCGCATGCGCTCGAGGAACTTGGAGTCGAAGGCGGACTTCTTGCGGCTCGAGGCGGCGGCCTTCTTGGCGGGCGCCTTCGACGCCGCCTTGGGCGTGGCGTCCTTGGCCGCGGCCTTCTTCGGGGCTGCCTTCGGCTCGGCCTTCGAGGAGGCGGACGCCTCCTTCCCCGTGCTGGACTTCTTGGCGCTGGCCTTCTTGGCCGCCGTCTTCTTGGAGGCCGCCGAGGCCTTGCTGGCACGTGCCACGTGGGTGCTCCTCCCGCAGGGGAGGCGGGAGGCTACGCCCCCGCCGCCGGGGCGGCAAGGCACGCCCGGGAAGCGGATGGGGTCCGCCCCGGGGGCCGCCGTAGCATGGCGAGATGCCAGCGAACGACGGACGCACCGACGCGGGGAGCCGCTACCCCGAGGTCTCCGCCCACCCCTCGTTCCCGGAGCTCGAGAAGGCCATCATCCAGCGCTGGGAGGCCGAGAAGACCTTCGTGCGCTCCGTCGAGCAGCGCGACGGCGCCGAAGAGTTCGTCTTCTACGACGGCCCGCCCTTCGCCAACGGCCTCCCCCACTACGGGCACCTGCTCACCGGCTTCGTGAAGGACGCGGTCCCCCGCTACCAGACCATGCGCGGCCGCAAGGTCGAGCGCCGCTTCGGCTGGGACTGCCACGGCCTGCCCGCCGAGATGGAGGCCGAGAAGCGCCTCGGCGTCTCCGGCCGCCTCGCCATCGAGCAGCTGGGTGTCGACGTGTTCAACGAGGAGTGCCGGCTGCTCGTCTCGGGCACCGCCGACTCGTGGCACTCCTACGTGCGCCGCCAGGCCCGCTGGGTCGACATGGCGAACGACTACAAGACCATGGACCTGTCGTTCATGGAGTCCGTCATGTGGGCGTTCAAGACGCTCCACGACAAGGGCCTGGCCTACGAGGGCCAGCGGGTGCTCCCGTACTGCTGGGAGTGCGAGACGCCGCTGTCGAACTTCGAGACCCGCATGGACGACGCCTACCGCGAGCGCCAGGACCCCGCCGTCACGGTCTGGTTCGAGCTGACCTCCGGTGCGCACGCCGGCGCCCG
>DASUEE010000181.1:0-5805 GCA_036275235.1 Acidimicrobiales bacterium
CGGGCAGTGCATGGTGGTCGACCGCGAGCGGTTGCTGGCCGCCGGCGGCTTCGAGTCGGTGCGCTCGGCGCTGCTCGAGGACCTCGCCCTGGCCCGCCACCTCGCAGCGACAGGCCACGGGGTGCGCTTCGTCGACGGCACGGCCGTGCTCGACGTCGCCGGCTACGGCTCGGCCGGCGCCGCGTGGCGGGGGTGGGGCCGCTCGCTCGACCTGGCGCCGGTGACCGGCCCGGTGTGGCAGGCGCTCGACCTCGCCGTCGTGTGGGCGGCGCTGGCCCTCCCCCTCCCCCGGGTGCTGCTTCGGCGGGGGGACCTGGTCGACGTGGTGGCGCTGGCGCTGCGCCTGGGGGCGCTGACGGGCACGACCCGCGCCTACCGCCGGCGGGGGGTGCCGTACTGGCTGTCGCCGCTCGCCGACCTCCCGGTGGCGCTGCGGATCACAGCCGGCACGGTACGGCCGAGCCGACGGTGGCGGAGCCGGGACTACTGATCCGCCCTGGCAACGGCCTGGGCGAAGCGGAGCCCGATGATCGCCAGGAGGGCGCCCGTGGCCGCCACCCGGGTGGCGGGCTCGAACGCCAGCTGCACGAGCGGGAAGCCGAACACGCCGGCGCGGGCGGCCCAGGCGAAGGACCGGGTGAGGGCCCACACGACGAGCAGGCCGCCGACCGCCGCGGCCGCCGGGAGCGGCGCGAGCACGGCCATGCCGCCGACGAAGGCGAGGATCGAACGCCCCCCTCGGAAGCCGGCGAACACCGGCCACGCGTGGCCCACCATGGCGGCGCCGACGGCGGCGTAGCCCAGGCCCCACCACGACCCGTCGACGACCACGCCCAGCGCGCCGGCAGCCGCCCCCTTGGCGACGTCGCCGGCGAAGACCGGCAGCGAGGCGCGTCGTCCGAGCTGCTCCTTCACGTTCCAGTAGCCGGGGTTGCGGTCGCCGACGTCGCGGGGATCGACACCCCGGCGCCGGGCCACGAGCACGGCCACCGGGATCGACCCGAGCAGGTAGCCGCCGACGACGGCGACGAGCAGGCGGACCGGCACCCCGCCATCGTGGCCGAGACCGGCGCCGGCGACGGCGACGGTGCCCCAGTGCCGGCGTGGGCGTGTGGACGGAACCGGCCCGGACGGGCTGGTGCCGCCCACGCGTCGGTGGGTCGTACCGTCGGGGACGCATGGTCGTCGCGTCGTTCCACCTCGCCCGGTTCCCGTCGGCGCTGGCGGCGACCGCCGCCGTGCCCCGGCGCCGCCTGGCCCTGCGCCGCCAGCCCGGCCTCCGCTTCGGCCGCGTGCTGGGCACCGGCCGGGGCCGGACGATGACCGCCTCCGCCGACCTCCACCGCTGGGCGGTCTTCGCCACCTGGGAGAACGGCGCTCTACTCCGACGATTCGTCGACGAATCGCTCCCCACGCTGCTGGAGGGAGCGGTCGAGCGGTTCGACGTGGCGCTGCGGCCGCTCGCGACCCGGGGGACGTGGGACGGGGCCGATCCCCTCGCCGACCCCGGCCTCGACCCCGGCCACCCCGCCCCACCGCCGCCCAGCGGACCGATCGCCGTCCTCACGCGGGCGACCGTCCGCACCCGCGCCCTGCCGGCCTTCCTCCGAGCGGTGCCGCCGGTGGACGCCCACCTGCAGGGCGCCGACGGCCTGCTGGCGACGGTCGGCATCGGCGAGCGGCCGATCGGTCGCCAGGCCACCTTCTCGCTGTGGCGGGACCCGGACGCGATGCGCCGCTTCGCCCACCGCTCCGCCGAGCACGCGGAGGTCGTGCGCCGCACCCGGGACGAGGACTGGTACGGCGAGGAGCTGTTCGCCCGGTTCACCCCGGTCCGCTGGGCGGGCACCTGGGACGGCGCCCGGCCGCTCGGCGACGACCGGCGCTGACCCGGGACCCTGGGCAGGAGCCCGCCCGCTCCGTACCGTGAGGGCATGCGCCGGACCCTGCTCGCCCTGGCCGTCGTCGGGCTCCTCGCCGCCGGCTGCGGCGATGACGACGACGACACCGCCACCACCGACACCACCACGTCGGAGGCCGCCGACACCACCACGACCTCCACCACCGGAGCCACCTCGTCGACCGCCGCAGCAGGCGACGGCGAGCTGCCCGGCGAGCGGATCGAGCTGTTCCCCTACGAGGACGCTGCCCTCGCCGTGGTCGGCGTCGAGGCCGGCGACGTGCTCCACGTCCGCAGCGAGCCCGGCCCGTCCGCCGACACCGTCACCGAGCTCGGCCCGCTGGACGACGACCTCACGGCCACCGGCCACAACCGGCAGCTGGACGACGGCGCCATCTGGGCCGAGGTCGACGCCGGCGAGGACCGCGGCTGGGTGAACACCGCCTACGTCGCGCAGCCGGGCGCCACCGACGACGCGACCGCCCGCCTCTACCCCGAGACCACCGACCGACCCGTCGCCGACACCCTCGAGCAGCTCGCCGAGCAGGTCGCGGCCGACGCCGCGGGCGGCGGCGAGGGCGAGCCCGAGCCGAGGGTCGTGATCGTCGACGGGCCGAGCGTCGGCGACCTGGGCGAGGTCACCGTCGACGTCCTGGGCTACCCCGACGACTCGGTGTACGGCGAGCGGCTCCACCTGTTCGCCGAGGAGGAGGGCGGCGAGTCGTTCCGGCTGCGCACCATCGAGGCCACCGTGCTCTGCCGCCGCGGCGTCGACGCCGAGGGCCGCTGCACCTGAGCCCGCTCCGCTCGCCGGCGCACGGCGTGCGGGACCACCGGGACAAGCATCCCGTAGGGCTCGCCGCCGAAGCGGTGGTGCAGCTCGTGGGCGTCGGCCAGGCGGTCGAGCGTGCGGGACGACCAGCGCACGGCGAGGCGCCGGTGCACGTAGACGTCGTGCACGAGGGCGTAGGCCGCCCCGTAGGCGGTCACCCCGACGGACACCGGGACCAGTGCCGACAGCTCGCCGACGTGGAACCCGAGCGCCAGCGCGCACACCGTGATCCCGGCGAAGAGCACCGGGAACACGTCGTTGCCCTCGACCCACGGGTCGCCCTCGCGGCGGGCGGGCCAGCGGCGGTGGTGGGATCGGTGGAAGCGGGCACCGGGCCCGTGCATCACCCAGCGGTGCGCGGCGTAGGTCACGGGCTCCATCGCCGTGAACGCCGCCAGCGCGACCAGGACCGAGGTCACCGCCCACCCCCCGGGTCCCGCCGCCACGGCGCCGGATCCTCCGGGGTGTCCTGGCGGACCCAGAGCAGCAGCACGAGCGTCAGCAGCGAGAAGCCGAAGAAGAAGTCCTCGACCGGGATGTCCCAGGGGAAGCGCCAGGGCGTCTTCTGGTCGGGGTCGTAGCGGACGATCGGCGCCGAGAGCTTGGTCAGCCAGCCGTCCACCCACACCATGAAGAACGCGCTGATGCCCATCGTCCACCAGTAGGACGGGCTGCGGAACAGGCCGGTGCGCAGCACGCGCCGCTCCAGCACGACGACCGCCACCGCCGAGGCGACCGCAGGCACCGCGTACTCGTAGCTCACTTGCCCAGCGTCCGGCGCGAGGCCTCGAACGTCAACAGCGCGGACAGCGGGATCACCACGAAGAAGGCGAGCTCCTCGACCGGCAGCGCGCCGGGCAGCTGCCACCCGGTGACGTACCGGTCGTCGAAGCTCCAGTGCCCCCGGGCGATCGCCACGAGGTCCCACACGGCGTAGACCGCGACCGGCAGCCACATCGCCCGGAGCAGCCGCCGGGGACGGCGGTACACGCGGGCCCGGAACACGAACTCGAGCGGCAGCGTGACGACCGTGCAGGCAGCCATGATCAGCAGGTACTGGTAGCGGTCCATGGCGGCCGCGACCGTACCGCCGGCCCGTCGCCGAGCGGTCGCGGCACCCCGGCCGCGAGCGCACGGACCGGTAGCCTCGTCGCCGATGGTCGCCAGCCCTGGCACGACCGGCCGGGCCGGCACGCACCGCCACCTGCTCGCCGGTTCCGCCGCGCTCGTCGTCGGCGCCGCGGTGCAGGCACTCAGCGGCGCGGTGTTCTGGCTCGTCGCGGCACGGATCGACACCACCGACGACGTCGGCCGGGCCACGGCGCTGTTCACGTCGATCCTCTTCATCGCCTACCTCGCCGGGCTCGGCCTGCAGGTGTCCCTCGCCCGGTTCGCGCCCGGTCGCGACGAGGAGTCCCATGCCGTCTTCTCCTGGGGCGTGCTCGCCACGGTCGTGTCGGCAGCGGTCGTCGGCGCCGGCTACCTCCTGGCCGTCGACACCGAAGCCACCCGCGCCCTCACCGACTGGCACGCGGTCGGCGGGCCGGTGCTCTTCGTGCTCGGTGCCGTCGGTGCGGCCCTGACGCTGATCGTCGACGTGCGATGGATGACGGTCCGGCGCTGGGGGCTGGTCCTCGCCCGCATCACGGTCGTCGGCATCGCCCGCTTCCCGCTCCTGCTGCTGCCCGCCGGCGAGCACCACACCGTGCACCTGTTCGCGGTCGCGGCCATCCCGCTCGTGCTCACCGGCGTGGGCGGCGTGGTCGCCATGCCGTGGGTCAGCGGTCTGCGCCACCGGCTGCGGCCCCTCCCGTCGACCCGTCGTGCCGCCATCCGCTACTCGGCCGTGAACTACGTGTCGACGCTCGCCTACCAGGCGCCGCAGTTCGTGCTGCCCGTGATCGTGCTGCTCTCGGTCGACCCCGACACGAACGCCGCCTTCTACGTCGCCTGGGGCATCACGGCCATCGTGCTGTACGTGCCGATGGCGATCGGGCAGGCGCTGCTCGCCGAGGGCGGAAAGGACGGCGCCGAGCTGCGCAGCCAGGTGCGGGTGGCGCTCGTGCTCACCACCGCCCTCATGGCCGCCGCCGCCATCGTCGCCACCGTCGGCCGGGACCTGCTCACGGTCGTCTACGGCGACGACTACGGGGACGCCGCCCGCATCCTCCCCGCCCTCGTCGTGTGCGGTCTCCCGTGGGCGATCACGTCCGTGTACCTCACCGAGGCCCGCGTCATGCACTGGCACGTCCCCACCGTGCTGATCACGGGCACGCTGACCGTGGCGATCCTCGCACCCGCCCTCGTCCTCGTCCCGGACGACGGGGTCGACGGCGCGACCCGCGCCTTCCTGCTCGGCAACCTGGTCGCGGCGGGCGTGGCCCTGGCGTCGCACCGCATCTCCCTGCGCCGCCGCATCGTGGCCGTGCCCGAACCCGGCTCGGTCGAGGAGGGCCTCGCCCTCCACCCCTGACGGCGATGCCGCCGGTCACGTGGAGAGCCGCAGCGTGCGCACCTCGAAGGGCCGCAGCTCGAGCGCGACCCCGTCACCGAACGGCTGCTGGTCCCCCGTCGGCCGCTCGAGGAGGTCGCACGCCGCCCACGACGCGAAGGCGGCGGCCGTGCGCAGCGTGGTCCGTGCCCGACCGCCCAGCGCCTCGTGCAACCGGACCACGAGGTCGCCCGAGCCGTCATCCGCGGCCTTCACCGCCGTGATCACCACCCCCGGGTGGTCGGCCGACGCGACGGACGGCGCCGGCGGAGCGTCGACCATCCGCGCCGGGACGTTCAGCGCCCACGCCTCCGGCAGCACCTCGATGAGCGTGCCGTCGTGCGGGAGCAGCGAGCACGTCACCGTGTGCGTCCCGCGGTCGGCCTCCGGGTCCGGGTAGCACGCCGCCCGCAGCAGGCTGATGCGCATCGTCGTGGAGCACGCGTCGCCGAGGCAGTCGTGCCCGTACCGCCCGTCGTTCAGCACGGCGACCCCGAAGCCCGGCTCCGACACGTCGGCCCACGTGTGCGCGCACACCTCGAAGCGGGCGGCGTCCCACGACGTGTTCCGGTGCGTGGGCCG
>DASUEE010000182.1:0-5227 GCA_036275235.1 Acidimicrobiales bacterium
CGGGAGCAGGCCGATCTCGGCGACGTGCTCGCAGGCGGCGCCGGCGACGGCTGGTGCGGTGGCGAGGGCATCGAGGCGCGTGCGCAACCAGCGCCGGCGCTCGTGCGCCGACATCGAGCGGGCCAGGCCCTGCTCCCCGCCGAGGCGGGCCTCGACGTGCGGGCCGGCGCCGTAGCGCACGCCCAGCAGTCGCAGGTGGTCGTAGGACCGCTGGTCGTCGATGCCCAGCCCGACGACCTCGATGGCCCGGGACCGGGCGTACGCAGCGATGGCGGCGGTCTCGGCCTCGACCTGGGAGGGGTCGGCACCCTCGTCGGTCCGGGGCAGCAGCACCACGAAGTCGGGGTCGACGAGGGCGAGGTGCGAGAGCTCGGCGATGGAGCCCACGGCGACGGCGAGGAACCGACCGGTGAGTCCGTCCAGCTCGGCGGACCGGCTGGCAGGGACCAGGGTGACGACGTCGCCGTCAGCACCGTCGGACCCGACCTCGACGAAGCGCAGCCCGCGTGTGCGAGCGCGGCTCCCGAGCACGCCGAAGGGCGCGCCGGAGCCGAGCTCCACGATCGTGGTGCCACACCGCCGGGTGTCCATCACGCCTGCCGCCTCCGCACCGGGGTCGATCCCCGGACCGCCCGGACCATACGTCAGGGTCGGCGCCGATCCGGCGTCGGAGCAGGGTTCAGGTGGGCATCCAGGTGAAGACCACGTCGCGGACGTCGATGTCGGTCTTCTCCAGCGCGACGTCGACCTCCTCGACGGCCTCGGCCTTCTCGGCCCACCCGGCGTCGAGGTCGGCGAGGGCGTCGACGAGCTCGGCCTCGAGGTCCGCCAGCTCCGCCGAGCGCTGCTCGACCCGTTCGAGCGCCGTCTGCACGCGCTGCCCGGCCGCCGACGTCTGCTTCCGGCGCGACGACGCACCCTTCACCTTCGACAGCACCGATCGCGCCGATCGCCGCCCTCCGAGGAAGGACCCGAGCAGGTCCCCGGCCGCGGATATCAGCTCGTGCTGCTTCGCGTCGCCGGCCCGCGCCTGGAGCTCGGCGACCCGCACCTGCTCACGCTCCATGGCGCTGCGCACCGTGCCCATCCGCTTCTCGAGGCGCTCGCGGATGCGGGCGGCGTCGTCCTCCGTGGCGGCCTCGGCTGCGGCGCGGCACCGGGCGGCGAAGTCCTCGGGCGACTCGCCCGGGCGGGACCACAGGTCGAGCTCCGGGTTGCGCTGCAGCGTGAGGGAGCGCTCGGCGTAGAGGCGGTCGACGATCGCCTTGCGGACCTGGGTGAACCACCGCGCCTCGTCGACCGGTGCGGCTGGGAGACGGTAGGAGGCGGTGGCCGGCGGGGCCTCGCGCAGGTCGCGGGGGTCGTGGTCGACGACGTGCATCCCGGAGACGTCGACGGCCTCGGCCAGGTCGGTGAGCACGCACTCGAACTCCTCGACGTGGCGCAGGTCGGCCTCGGTGTCGTCGAAGACCAGCGCGGCACGCACGGCCAGCGCACCGGCGAGGCGCGTCGACGCCGGGTCGCCGCCGACCTCGGACAGCCACGGCGCGGCCGGGTCGACCCAGCGGACGGGGATCCCGTCGGCGACGGTGGGCGGCACGGAGGTCTCGTCGTCGGCCAGGGACGCCTCCTCGGGCGGGGTCGCGGCGGGGGCGCCCGCCGGCTCCGTCGGCGCGGCCGTGGCGCCGGGGAGGCCGCCGATCTGGTCCTTGGTGAGGGGGCCGGCGAGGTAGTCGAGGGTCCAGCGCGTGGTGAACACGGTCGGCGCGGACGCCTTGGTGGAGTGCAGCACGAACTGCCGCTTCCCGAGGCCGGCGATGGTGGCGCGCAGCTGCCCGACGTCGACGGTCCCGGACGCCGCCGACAGGCCGTCCCGGAGCCGGTCGACGTCGCGCTCGGTCTGCAGGCGTCCGATCATCCACGTGCCGGCGTTGGACAGCGCCTTGTAGTCGAGGTCGACCGGGTTCTGCGTGGACAGCACCATGCCGATGCCGTACGCCCGGGCCTGCTTGAGGACGGTGAGGATGGGCTTCTTGGCCGGGGGCGCCGCCGTGGGCGGCACGTAGCCGAAGACCTCGTCCATGTAGACGAGGGCGCGCAGGTCGGGGGTGCCGGCCTGGGTCCGCATCCAGGTGACCAGCTTCGAGAGCAGCAGCGTGACGACGAACTGCCGCTCCTCCTCGGCGAGGTGGGCGAGGTAGATCACGGAGCAGGAGGCCCGCCCGCCCACCGGAGCGAGCATGGCGCCGACGTCGACGGGCACGCCCCGGCTCCAGGCGGCGAACGCCGGGCTGGCCAGCAGCCCGTTGAGCTGCAGCGCCAGCTCCGCCCGGTCGGCCGCCGGGTAGAACGAGTCGAGGTCGAGCACGCCGAGCTTGCGCAGCGGCGGCTCCTGCACCTGGTGGACGAGCGTGCCGAGGTCGAGCGCCGTGCCGGTGCTCCAGGCCCGCTCGACCAGGTTGGCGAGCAGGATGTGCTCGCGCGACGACATCGGGTCGGCCTCGATGCCGACCAGCGCGAGGAGCCCGCTGACGAGGCCGTCGACCTCGTCGGCCCGGCCCTCCTCGTCGGCGCCCGCGGGCGGGGCGAGCGAGCCGACGAGGTCGAGGGGCACGCCGGCGGTCGACCCGGGCGTGTAGACGGTGACCCGGCTCCGCTGGTCGAGGTCGGCGACGTCGGCCGGGCCGAGGTCCCAGCCGGCGAGCCCCTGCCGCCACGACGTGGCCACCTCGGCGGCATCGGTGCCCGGCGGCACCCAGGGGGCGAACTCCTCGGCCGCCAGGCCGGGGAACCGCAGCGCCAGGTTCGTCATGTCCCCCTTCGGGTCGAGGACGAGCGTGGGGATGCCCGCACGCAGGGCCTCCTCGAGCAGGACGACCCCCAGCCCCGTCTTGCCCGAGCCGGTCATGCCGACGATCACGCCGTGGGTCGTGAGGTCCGCCGCGTCGACGGAGGTGGGCTGTCCGGTGCGCTCGCCCGCCGCGTCGAGGGCACCGCCGAGGTGGAGGTCGGGCATGGCCGGAACCTACCGGCGCGCCGCCGGTGTGACGTCCGCAACGGTGGGTCGTCGCGGCAGCCCTCGGTACGGTGCGGCCACGTGAGCCCCTTCCAGGTCACCGATGAGCAGATCATGACGGCGTGCGAGGTCGATGCCGTCGCCGACGCCGGCCTGGTCTGCCGCAACGTCTACACGTGGACCGAGAACGAGCTCGTCGCCCGGGCCGCGGACTGGCTGGCGACGGTGCCGCTGCGCATCGTCCTCATCTTCCTCGTCGCGTTCGTGGTGAACCGGATCGTGCGCCGGATGGTGGGCTCGTTCGTCGCCCGCACCACCAACGAGGACGCCGCCCAGGTGCGCGAGAAGCTGCGCCGCTTCACGCCGCACCCGCTGCAGCCGACCACCACGATGGCGCCGCTGCGGGCGGCCTCACGTGCCCAGACCATCGGCCTGGTCCTGAAGAGCACGGCCAGCATCGTCATCTACTCCCTCGCCACGCTCACCGCCCTGAGCGAGGTCGGGATCGACCTGGCGCCGCTCATCGCCGGCGCCGGCATCGCCGGCGTGGCCCTCGGCTTCGGCGCCCAGTCGCTCGTGAAGGACTTCCTGTCCGGCCTCTTCATGCTCGCCGAGGACCAGTACGGCGTGGGCGACGTGATCGACGTCGGCGAGGCCACCGGCACGGTCGAGGTGGTCAACCTGCGCACCACCAAGCTGCGCGCCGTCGACGGGACGGTCTGGTACGTGCCCAACGGCGAGATCCGCCGGGTCGGGAACATGAGCCAGCAGTGGGCGCGTGCGCTGCTCGACGTCGAGGTCGCCTACTCCACCGACCTCGGCAAGGCGCAGGACGTCGTGAAGGCGGTTGCCGACGAGCTGTGGCACGAGGACGTCTGGGGCGTCGACATCCTCGAGGAGCCCGAGATCTGGGGCGTGCAGGCGCTCGGTGCCAGCGGGATCGCCATCCGGCTCGTCGTGAAGACGCTGCCCGGGCGCCAGTGGGCCGTGAGCCGAGAGCTGAACCGCCGGATCAAGGACCGCTTCGACGCCGAGGGCATCGAGATCCCGTTCCCGCAGCAGGTGATGTGGGTCCGCCGCGACGCCGGGTCCTCCGCCGACCAGGACGGCGGCCCGGTCGACGCGCCGACGTGAACGCACCCCGCGCTCGCGCCCTCGAGGCGACGGCGAGCCTCAACCCCGGCTCGTTCACCGCCGCCGACTGGGCGCTGTTCGGCGCGATCGCACTGATCTGGGGCTCGTCGTTCCTGTTCATCGCCGAAGCCCTCGACAGCATCGAGCCCGGTCTCATCACGTGGGGCCGCATCGGGCTCGGCGCCGCCGTGCTCAACGCGGTCCCCCGGGCCAGGGTCCGGCTCGACCGGGCCGATCGGTTCCGGATGGTCCTGCTCTCGCTGCTCTGGGTCGCCGTGCCGTTCACGCTGTTCCCGCTCGCCGAGCAGCACATCTCCTCGGCCCTGACCGGGATGCTGAACGGGTCGATGCCGCTCTTCGCGGCGCTCGTGGCCGGCCTGCTCCTGCGCAGCCCGCCGGGCCCGGCGCAGGCCGCAGGCCTCGGTGTCGGGCTGGCCGGCACGCTGCTCGTCTCACTCGACGGGCTCGACGAGGGAGGGCGTGCCTGGGTCGGCGTGGTCCTCGCCCTGGCGGCGACCGTCTGCTACGGCTTCGCCATCAACATCGCCGCCCCGCTGCAGCGCCGGTACGGATCGCTGGCGGTGATGGCCCGCATGCTCCTGCTCGCCACGCTGTGGACCGCGCCGTTCGGGGCGTGGTCGGTCCCGGGCTCGTCCTACGAGTGGGGGCCAGCCCTGTCGGTGGCGTTCATCGGGGCCGTCGGCACGGGCCTGGCGTTCGTCGTCATGGCCACGCTCGTCGGATCGGTCGGCTCGACCCGGGCGTCGATGGCGACCTACCTCATCCCGGTCGTGGCGATGGTGCTCGGGGTCGTGTTCCGCGACGAGCGCGTCGGCTGGTGGGCGGTGGTCGGCGTGCTGCTCGTCGTCGCTGGCGCCTACCTCGCCAGCCGGGCCGAGCGACCTCCGGCGCCCACCGCCATCCGCGAACCCACCTGATCGCCTGGGGACCGATTCGTCAACGATTCGTTGGCCCCATCTTTCTGCGAGCGTGGGCGCCGCTGGGGGGTGACCGTGCTCGCCGAAGCGCGTCGGCGCCGTTCCTGCGAGCACCGTCACCGCAATCGGGTGACCGTGC